>NZ_JBHIMP010000001.1:305176-309582 GCF_042194175.1 Bartonella sp. MR168JLCBS
GATCAATTTTATTGAAAAGTTGCGTGAACACTGTAAAGTTCATGGAATTCCTCTTTAACGAATTTTCAACTTTTTATATGATTTTTAAGCATTTTTCGTTGAGTTTTTTAGGATAGAATTAAATTTCGTAGATCTTTTCAGTCTATGAGAGAGAACTGAATATCACGCACTAACCTTTGCTTTTTACGAGCATATAGGAAAAATAATACACGAAATATTGTTATAAAAAGCCTTATCTAATAAATTTTATGGTAGGCATTTTCGTGTTTTTACTATTCAAAATTTTTATGTTATGTTTGTCCTTCTGCTGTTTGATAAGTGTATATTCAGCATTGCGTAAATGTGTGACCATTTGTAGTTTTGCTGTTTCATTTTGTAGCATAGCGAGCATTCCAATTATATGTGCTTGTAACTCAGCAATACTTTTTAGATCTTTTGTTGTCTTGATTTCGTTTAATAGTTCTTCAATTTGCTGAAAACGATTATTTGCTTCTTCAAAAGTCTTTAGACTTACGGCTTTATCAGTGATGGCTGCATATTGGCTACGCTTGTTGATAAAACTGCTAGATTCATGGACAGAGATAGGAATTTCTTCTTCTTTTAAAATATTTTTAAGTGATGTAGTTAGAGCAGAAGATTTATTTCTATTGTAGAGCGTCTCCGGATTTTTGAGGAAAAAACTGCTGTGATCTGTTTGTGCATTTTTAAGTTTTTTAGTGTCGAACTTTTGGTTTCCCGTTATAGACTCCTGTATCTTTTTTACTTCCTCAAGTTGTTTTTTTAGTGTTTCGAGAAGTGGGTCAGCTGGCGCTTCCTTTTGTTGTGGAGGTTCTTTAGGCGTTGTTTCACGTGACTTTCCAAAAAAATTGGGCCACGTCGTTGGAACTGTTGCTGACAAATCTGCCGCTCCAGCGCCAAAAGTCCAAGCCATGGCTGGGTCTGAAATCCCTAAAGTTATTACAACTACTATTGGAATGAGCTTTTTTTTCATGTTTCCCTCCTGTCATTTTTTGCGTGCTGTAAGAAAATTGGTAACCATATTGCCGGATCATCACCAACTTCCGCGATAATGCTTTCGGCTAATTCTGCGTTATCTGGTGTACCTGATAACACCAAGAGCTCGTCACTAAAGTCGTGTTCGATGGTTTTTCCACCGCTTGTCAGATGGAATTTACCAAGATTCAGTTCTGCAAGCGCAGATTGATCACCCTGCTTAATGAGGAATTGGCGACTAAACTCACCAAGTCCTTTAACGAGTTCAAATTCTGTATCTGTTAGTTTAAAGCCTTTTGTATAATCTTCATAGTTTGCCTTGGGGTTGGCTAGAAAAATGTAAGTCGCACACTGTTGAATGAGTGTTTTGGCAATATTACTTTCCAAGGCATCGCCAGGCTCTTGTGTTGCGTAAACAAAAATACCATTTTGTTTACGGATAGTCTTTTGCTTATTTTTCGCCAAATCTTCAAAGTACGGATCTTGCAAAGGCTTCCAAAACTCATCAAAGATATACATAAATCGCTGTCCGCTAATCATGCCTTCGGTGCGGTAAAGCAAATACATCATCACTGGGGTGCGAGTTTCAAAATTATCTAAAAATTCCGTGATATCAAATCCGTAAATTTGATGTGTTGAGAGATCAAGAGCATCATGGGGATTATCAAATAACCATCCATAATCACCACCTTCACACCATTTTAGTAAGCGAGCATGAACAGATGGGTGAGCATTATAATCACTTAAACGTGGATTTGGTAAAAATTGTATCAGAAAGGACAAACGACGGAGTGATTGGTCAATGTTACTGCTCATAACAGACATAACCGCTTTGTTAATTTCTTCCTCGTCGTGATGCGTGACCTCACCACCAGCTTCTGCCAATTTTTTAACAAATTGTTTCAGAAAAATCAGATTTTCTTGTGTGGGTGGGAGTTGGAAAGGATTGAAACCACTTTTCTTGCCTGGCTTGAATGTTAAATATTTTCCACCCATCGCTCGAATGGCAATTTCCATACCACGATCTTTATCAAAAACAACCGTTGTCGGCTTAAATTTTTGTGCTTGTGCTACCAAAAAGCCGAGTAACACGGTTTTACCGGAACCAGATTGTCCGATAAGTGCGGTATTACCGAGCAAACGTTTATCTGTTGAGTCCTCTTCAAGTTTGGAGGCATGAAAGTTGAAATAAAGCGGTGTTTTACTGGTTGTTTTAAGAATTGTGACGGCTGGACCCCACGGGTTGCCAGTGGGTTTTCCTGACATAAAATTATGAAAAGATGAAAATGACAAAAAGTTCAATGATGTAATCGGAGCAGGACGTGGTCTCCATTTCCAATTGCCAGGAAGTTGTGCCCAATAGCCAGCCTCTATCGCTAAGTCTACAGGTTTGGGCAGTACCGCAACGTCTAGTAATGCTGCACTTGCTTTAGCCATATGGTCGCGAACTTGTTGAATTGTATCACCATAGATAGTCAATGTGCAGTGATGTTCTCCCATGACAAAATGCCCGCTAATAAGCTGGTTTAGTGCTTCGTCAATTTGTTCAATTTGGCTCGTTGCCACATCTCGTGCATCAATAAGGTTACGCTGATGCCGTTGTAAATAGTCTTTAGCAGCATGTCGGGAGAGCACCGAAAAGCTCTGCGTCAATACGAACTCGAAGTCACTTTCCAACAAAACATTTAATTGTCCTGGTTTGGTTGTTGCATCATATTCTTTAATTTCCAGCATTCCAAATCGACGCATTCCACTGGTTGTTCGCAATTCACCAAGAGCACCCCATTTTGAGAAAAAAGGCCGATTGATAGACATATAGTCAGAAAAACGGTCATGGCAAATTGGCATGGGGCGATATTCACCATTGACAAGCATTCCAAGGAACTCAAGTGCAGAAGAATAAGCATGCCCATTTTTTTCATAAGCACCAAGAAGTTCTGCACCGTAACGGTTTAAAGATTGGCCTAAAGTACGATTGATGTCATTGAGTTCTTTGATACATGAGTCTTGTCGCATCTTTTTTTGATCAAGCGTTTCACGTTCATGTTGAGAAAAGAACGACATAATTTTATCCGCTATCGGTTGAAAAATGACAGTCAGATATAAATCATTGACCATCAAATTATAACCAGTAAAGCTTTGCCGATATTTTTCATCAAGTTGATAGCAAAACATTTGATCAAATGTTGAATCAGGATATTCATAAACACGGCGACGCACGATATGTGTCCAAAATGATAAATTGGCTGATGCAATACCCCGTAGAGTATTATTAAGCTCTTTTGTCCATTGAAAAATATCTTCTTCTGAAGCGCTTTGATGTGAACGCCCGTCAATCTTCCAAATCGATAAATATTCCGCATTTTTAGTAGAGATAATCGTATCTGTAATATGATGTGAATAAGGCAGAAACAGGCTTACAGGTGTCTCTGATGCAAGGCGTTTGCTACTTTCAACAGCTGTCATGTTTATCTCCTTTTACTATAATCAGAGGGACTATAACTTGATGCGCCCCAAAAACCTTTGTTGCGATTGCGAAATTTAGTATCGATCCATAACCACCAGATACGAAACGCCTTATCATCGTTTTTAGTAATTTGCACCATAATGAACCATAATGGAGGTGCTATAATCCACAAAAAGATACTTACTGTCATAGCAATAACAGCGACCCCCATAACCATAACGATAAATGGCATCATGGGGACACCCCATATAGTTGGAACACGTGTTGCTCCTTTGAATAGGGGGAATTCTTTTTGTTCTTGTGATTTCATAGAGTGCTCTTGTCAGTAGAGGTGAAATAATATGTGGCTAATATAAAAGGCTGCACCAGCAATAATGACACTGAAGGCCCATCGTATAAATGTAGCTCTTGCGATGATGCGAAATATATAAATAAGCAAAAGTAATAAAAGAATAATGATGGCGACGATAGGAATAAGTATACTTAATCCATATTGCATTCCTATGAAGGCATCCAAGCTCTCAGTTTCCGTCTGAGCATATGCAGATTGCGTTATTAATAACATCATTGAAGTGATAATAATAACATTAATCCTGTTGTACGTCTTCGCTTGAAACGTGTTTGATTGTTTCATATCCTTTATCCCCTTTTAATTAAAATTGCTATAAATAATATTCCTTTTTTCAGTATGGCTACATTATTACTGGTACACACCTATAATCGATGGATATTGAAAACATTACGTATTATACTGATTCATGAATTACCTTTCAATAGTATTGAAGTAAGTTTGGTTGTAGAGGGCACGATAATAATACTGATTGTCTATCGTATAAACGTATCGTGTTGTATTGTTTGTAATTAATGCTATTATTACGCTGTTTTAAATAGCAGAGTAACAAGTTGGGTTGCAGAACCTGCGATGACAACACCGATTGCCCACCGT
>NZ_JBHIMP010000001.1:309682-470007 GCF_042194175.1 Bartonella sp. MR168JLCBS
CTGCATAGCCAATTGCTAAGCACAACAGTATAACGGCAGCAGCAATAGGGATAATCACTTTTAAGTCTGTCTGTAAACCTGCTAGAGCGTCCTCTGCATTTTTTAAAACGCTTGCGGCGGCGTAAGCAGAATTATTCATAAAGAACGCAGTCATAGCTGCAGAAATTGCGATGATTTTGTTGTTACTTTTCGATTGAAGACTAGTTAATTTTTGCATATTTCACTCTTATTAAAATCTAGATAATATTTTTATATAAATAAACATATTGTATTTATAATTGATGCCATTATTACGCTGTTTTAAATAGCAGAGTAACAAGTTGGGTTGCAGAACCTGCGATGACAACACCGATTGCCCACCGTACAAATGTGTCTTTTCCGATGTAGCGTCCTGCATAGCCAATTGCTAAGCACAACAGTATAACGGCAGCAGCAATAGGGATAATCACTTTTAAGTCTGTCTGTAAATCTTTTAGAGCGCCCTCTGCATTTTTTAAAACGGTTGCTTGGGCTTGTGCATGAGCAGAACTATTCATAAAAAATATGGCCAAAGCTGCTGAAAATTCAGCAATTTTATTACGAGCTGTTGTGTGAAGAATATTTAATTGTTTCATGTTCTTTATCCTGATTAAGATTAAAACTCCCACAAATGACCCCTCGTTCATGAAGAAACTTAAAGAGATATTTTGGATCAGCCCAAGTTCTTAGTTTTCCTCTTTGTGTAAGTAACGTATATTTATTTGGCTTTCCGGTGATTGGATCATCGGAAATAAACGTAAAATACCATTCTCTTTCTGAAAGCATCACGACTGTAATCTCACGTGCTGCTTTTTGATTAAATGCTATATCAACGCTGTTTTGTTCTATCATTTTCATTATCTTTGCCCTCAATTAGAAGAGATTTTGTCCAATCTTACTAATTAGAGCTTTAACATTTTCTTATCTACCTTTCATTATAATATCCTATCAAAATTCTAGGGTTTCGTGAAAATATCAGTTGTCACTCTAGCGAGCCTCTCGATGAAGAAGAATTTTCAGCCGAAAAAGCATCGCTGGTGCCACTTTCTTTATGTGTAAATGCATCTTCCTCTCCTCTTGAAGAGGGAGGAAGAGAATCTACGTTAGTTGTCTGTTCTGGTTCTTCTTTTTTAAGCTTTACAGGCTCCTGCAAATCTTCATTTTCTTGTACAGCAGCTTTTACTCCAATATATGAAGTAACTTTCTGTATAGAGGTGTGGTTTGAGTTTTCTGTGTTGTAAAAATTTAGCACAGATTGCAAAGTCGCTTTTTCAAAGATGCACTTTGATGTTGTTTGTTCATAGCAGTAAGTCAAAGCGCTTTGTACAGCTGTAAGATTTCTGCAAAAACCAAATGCATCAAAAAGAGAAAACAATTTCACATTTCCAACACCAATTTGCCCTAAAATTATGTTAAAATTATGTTTGCTCTGTCTAAACTGTTCAGTTGTTGCGATTGTTTCCTTAAGCTGAGATGAATGATAGAAGAAGTTATCTTTATCATCTGTTACATAGACATTGTCCCGCGCTTCTTGTTCGGCGATAACTGAAAATGTTATGGGAGGCGTATTGGATATGTATGCAGCAGCAAAAAATGTGAAATCTGGAACAATCATTAGCAATACACCTTATTATGAAAAATTTTATTAATACAAATGCTAATTCTTTGTGGTGCATTTTTTCGTTGTCTTTTGATTTTATAAATTTGCAGAACGAAATTGTTTAGCGTAGAATATTCCCTGTGATTACTGTTTTGTTCTCTTCTAAGAATATTTCTAATATATGCGAATATCCAACCAACAAGATAAAAGTGTGGAATAAAATAGAGCACATTACGCCAACCAATATTATTGGAATCACGAAAAAATGCGCTGCTTTTAAAAAATAATAATCTTTGATACTGTATTGAAGCTGCTTGTTTTATATAATTTTCTAGTTGCAAAAATCTTTTCAAAAAAAATTTATACGAAGTAAAAATCCGTTGTGTATGAGGGGAGGTTTTATTGTCATAATGAACCACACTATCATTATACAGAGAGGGCTTGTTCTTTGTTGCGTATTGCCATAACTTATAGAGTGACGATTTATATTTACTTTTGACTACTGATTCATGAGAGTCAGAGAGGTGTGATGGTGTTTGAGCACTACATTTAGTAGTTCCAGCGATTGAACTGAAAAAAGATGCAGTGGTGGTAATTGATGTACCAATAAACAGTTCTTTGTGGTCCAAAGCACATCTCCGTCAAAGTGATATATGTATCGTAATTTTAATTTCGATAATAAATAGACGAAAATTGTCTATAATTGTGTTTAAAATATGGCAAGAAAAAATTCTTTTTTGCAAGGGGAGTAATTAAGGTGAATGATCTCAAAAATATGAATTTTGATGAACTACAAGAGATGCGTACACAAATCGATATGGAATTAAAAAAACGGCAAGCAAAGGAAAAGCAAAATGCGCGACGAAAAATTCTTGAAATTGCTAATGCCCATGGAATTGATATCGCTGATCTTGTGAGCAAAGAGCGCCATTATAGAAATCCCAATAACCAATGGGAATTATGGAATGGGCGTGGACGTAGGCCTAAGTGGATTAAAGAGTGGTTGGAGAATGGGTATACACTTGATGAACTTGAAGTAACATAACACGTGTGCGATATTTACAAGATAAGGGAATACCAAGGAATGTAAATGTAAGAAGTATGCTCTTTTGGGTAATTTGATTGTATAGATATACTGAACGAATATATTAAAGTATTGAGTGATCAAATAAAATGATAGGGGGCATGAATAAATGTATTTAAATGAAAAAGGTCTTGTTGTTATAATCTGGCAAGCATAATGATGATGCCAGATTATAATATTGTAATTGCTTTTGGCATTTGAGAGAGGGAGATATTTTACTTCTTTTTATAGTTTTATTGACTCTTTACAAAAGTGGTCGAAATGAGAATAATTTATTGCATGGGGATTTTCACTTAATATGTAAAATGATAATTTTATCAATTAATAAGTTAATAAATTAGCATACTTATATTTTTGAAATATTGTTCTGTAGAACAAGCCTGATGTTATAGATTTTGTTTGGTCTTTTTTCTGTAAGATTATATATGAGGCATTTACTTTATTTATCGTTCGTTTTGTTGAGATGAGTGAGTGTGTAGGAAATGAAAAATTTTTATGGCTGTTATGGGGTTTATAGAATTTATGACATATTTCTGAGCGTTTGTGATTAAAATTCATTTATGAGCATTTATGAATAATGAATAAAGAGCTTATTTGAAAATAAAAGGATTGAGTCATTTCTATTGCGGTTTATCTTCTTTTATGGTGTGGAATAGGGGGGGTGATATGCAAGTTTACAATTATGTGTGATGGTATAGAGTACGGAACACTTTGTTATATATTAGAATATTTTTTCTAAAATCGTGTGGTATTCCACAATAAGTTAAAGGGTTAGTCTGAGGAACAGAATACCTCAAACAGAATACAGTTGTGTTACCAATTTACGTGCTTTTTTTAAAAGAAAAATTTTTCAATGCAACTAAGCTTATTTTATGGTGCTTCTCGTGAATAGTATAACGTAAAAGTCCCTATGATTACATAAAATCCATTTTGTACACCACCATTTTTATTTCAATAAAAAATATAAGCCGGCGCCATTATACACTTTACTCACCTCCAATGTTACTAAAGCCCTTAGTACTTGAGAGGGTAAGGATTTTTATTGCTGTTTTATTTATACGACACTCCTGCTTGTGATGTGCAAGTGAATGATTTTGATTGCTTCAACATGAGAGAGATTTGAATTAAGGGTATTTTATGATCGTTAGATTTATCACTCAATATGAGAACAATGAATTTATTATTATAAATAAAATGTTGTGTGCTAAAAGGTCTTGTTTATTTCGTTATGACGTGAAATGGCTTCTTTTAAGGTGTGGTGATATAAGGCAACCTCTTTGAGACATTAAATGTTTTTTTTCAGTGCGTGGTGAATATTCTTAGAATGTATCTCGCTTGTCGAGTCTTATATTAAGTGAAATATGGCAGGAGGAAGTCAAGAGAAAATTACTCGACAGGAATCTGGTTTGTAAACAGATTGGATGAGATAGGAATTTTTTGTTCTTTGAAGGAGGGAGGCAAAGGTTGTAAAAAAGTGAAATAGGATGAATTTTTGCTTAAAGTGGGAAGCCGTGTAGAAGGCGTGGGGCATTTGGAGTGAGTCCGGCAGCTTCTTGGATGAAGTATTTTTTTATTTTTGGCGCTTGATTAACAATACCAAGGCCGGTATCGCGGAGCATCCGTAAAAGAAGGCTATCATTAGAAAAGAGTTTATTAAGCCAATCATTGCTTAAAGCCATACGGACAACTTCAAAACGTCTCCAGCTTTGATAGCGCTCTAAAGCAGTGAGGGAGCCAATGTCAAGACCTAGTCGTGCTGTTTCAATAATCACTTCAGCGAGGGCAGCGCTATCACGTAATCCTAAATTGAGTCCTTGTCCTGCAATGGGGTGGATGGTATGGGCGGCATCGCCAACGAGAGCAAAACGTGGTTTAATGCATTGACGTGTTAAAGAAAGACTCAAAGGAAAAGCTTGACGTTCGCCATTCCAAGAGAGTTTGCCTAATCGATGGCCAATGCGTCTTTCGAGTTCTGTTTCAAAAATAAGGGCATTAGCTTTGAGATAATATTGCGCAGTTTTATGATCTTCATTCCACACAATGGCAGATCGGTTGCCTTTGAGAGGGAGAAGAGCAAAAGGACCGGCAGGTAAAAAATGTTGAATTGCTTGACCATTATGGGGTTTTTCATGTTCAACTGTACAGATGATTGCTGTTTGTTTATAGGGATGAGAAAAGTTTTTAAGACCTGCTTTTTGGCGTAATTTCGAATGGGCTCCGTCGGCTGCAATAAGCAATTTTGTTTGCCAAACCTCTTCATTATTTAAAGTGACGGTTTTATATTGGTCTTCTTGATGAAAATCAATGACACGCGTGTTTGCAATAACAGGGATATTGAGATCTTTGACACGTTTTTTTAAAGTGTTGATGAGTTCTCTCTGCTCTACCATAGCAGCAAAGGGCTCACCAGGGTTAATGTCGCCTTCAAAGGTTAAAAGAGTGGGTTTGACAGGGTCACTTGTGCTTGTATCTGTGATGATCATTGAATGAATGGGTTGCGCATAGGGTTTTATAGGTTCCCAACATTGTAATTGTTTTAACATACGAATAGAAGCAGCAGCAAGGGCAATGGTTCGTATGTTAGAAGCAGGAGTATCTTCTTGTGGAGCAGCATCAACGATTTTTATTTTCAGATTAGGGGCTGTTTGCTTGAGTGCTATCGCTAAGGTTAAACCGACAGCCGCTCCCCCTGCAATGAGAAGATCACATTGTTTTGTTTTATGAGATTTAATTTTTTTATTGGGTTGTACGTCTTTATTGCGATTAGAACACACAATACTTCTTCCATTGTTTACAGTTTGCTTTCTTTTAAAAAGAATATCTTTTTAAATTGCCTAAAATATCTTAACGTTTACTTTTCTTTCTGCTTTACAAAAACGAGGTTCTTTTTTGGCGCCAATCTGATGACAGATTGATTTTTCAGAGTTCTTCTGCTTCATCATTTATGTGATTCATTTTACAGATTTATCGGATAAGCTGTTTTGAATGTCCTCTTCAATTCTTTTTACACTTGGTTGATAAAAAAGAAAACTAAAAATAAACAAAGATGATCGTATATTTTTTAAGTTGTATGAGTGTACTTTAGTATGCCTGTCCTGAAGGGGGATATTTAGTTAGTATGATAGATAAAAAATTGTGTTCATTCGTGATGGTTAAAACAGTATTAATATTTTGCCGTTATCATGATGTAGTGTAAAAAACATCATCTGTTTAGGAAGGTGCTATAGGACCCATGTAAAACTTTACACATGAGGTGTTTTTTGGTTGATCCTGTGATAAATATTCAGGGAGATCTTTTTGTGCGCCTTATGACGGATAGTCTCTTAAGGTGGTGATATATGAAGTGGGTTAGAAGGTAGAACGCGCTAGATAAGAAGTCGGATTATTTACAGGCTATTTTGTTTACAGATCGGCACAGAGTTTAAGCTTCACCCTTTTGTAAGAGAGAGGGAGTTATAACTCTTTAAAATATGAAAGTTTTGTATTTGGAATTGATAGATGCACCGAAGTTCTTCTCCTTATGATTCATTAGAAGTGCGAAATTCTCAAGGTTCGCGTCTTATTGAGATGTTTTTACGTCAGATAGGGGTATTTATTGGGCTTGGGCTTTTGGGCTTTATTATTTTTTGTGTGTTTGCTTTGGCGACGTGGAATGTTGCGGACCCATCTTTAACCCATGCAAGTACAAATGAGGTTACAAACCTTATGGGGTGGATGGGGGCAATTTTTTCAGATTTTATTATGCAGTTTTTTGGCTTGGCAAGTCTTGCTGTTTTGTTGCCGCCATTATTTTGGTCTTTTCTCTTGTTGGCGCAAAAGAATATCTACAATTTGACTTTGCGCTTTTTTTTATGGGTGCTATCAACAATTTGTTTTTTAATTGCTTTTGCCCTTATGTCACCTGTTGCTTCTTTTACTTATTGGCCATTGCCAATGGGATTGGGAGGGGTTTTAGGAGATAAAGCTTTAAGTGTTGCTTCTTCAGTCTTTCCTCTTTTTCTTTCTCCTCTTTACACGGTGTTTTTTAGTGTTGTTTTTATTCTTTTAGGTTTTTTCACTGCTGCTTTTGCTGGCAATGTGATATGGCGGCGTCGAACAAAGAAAAGAAAAGAAAAAAGCATTCCAAAAGATGCAATCGTTAATCCAGTCTTTGAATTGGAAGAAGACACGGAATATGCTGCAGAGGATGATCGTGAAAATCATGGTTTTTTTGCGACAACTTTTGGCGCTCTTTTACATCTTTTTTATTTTTTACAAGCGCGTTTCTTTCGTTTGTTCTGTTTCAAAAGGCGTTTTCAGAGTAAGGGGCAAGGAAAGTCATTTGATCGGATTGAGCCAACTTTTTTGGGTGAAAAAGTAAAGTGTGAGGAAAATCAAAATAAAGCCTATGTTTCTCCTGTTAAAAATCGAAAGTCTTTAACAGCTTCTTCAAATGGTGGTTTTGTTCTTCCTCTTGTAGATTATCTTTCGGTTCCACCACCGTCTGTTAGGGATGCAAAACTTTCTCCTGCTGTTTTAAGAGCAAATTCTCAGGAACTTGAAGGGGTTTTGTTAGATTTTGGAGTCAAGGGGCAAATTATTGATGCTTGTCCTGGACCGGTGGTAACTTTGTATGAATTTGAACCGGCTGCCGGCATTAAGTCTTCCCGTATTATTGGTTTGGCAGATGATATTGCACGCTCGATGCGTGCGATTTCGGCGCGTGTTGCGGTGGTTCCAGGACGTAATGTGATTGGAATAGAATTGCCCAATGCAAAGCGTGAGATGGTTTATTTACGAGAAATGTTGCAGGCGCAAGAATTTATTGAAAGCAAAGCAAAATTAGGGCTTGCTTTGGGTAAGACAATTGGGGGGGAAGCTGTTATTGCAGATTTAGCAAAAATGCCCCATCTTTTGGTTGCTGGTACAACAGGATCGGGAAAGTCTGTTGCTATCAATACAATGATTTTATCATTGCTTTATCGGATGACACCTGAACAATGTCGTCTCATTATGGTGGACCCGAAAATGCTTGAGCTTTCGGTTTATGATGGCATTCCTCATTTATTAACGCCCGTGGTGACAGATCCTAAAAAAGCCGTGATTGCTTTAAAGTGGGCTGTTCGTGAAATGGAAGAGCGCTATAGTAAAATGTCAAAACTGGGCGTTCGTAATATTGATGGGTTTAATGCACGTCTTAGGGAAGCAGCAAGTCAGGGAGAGACAATGGCGCGGACAATTCAAGTGGGCTTTGATCATGAAACTGGTGAGCCTCTTTATGAAACGGAAACGCTTGATTTTAGTCCTATGCCCTATATTGTTGTTATTATTGATGAAATGGCTGATTTGATGATGGTTGCTGGTAAAGACATTGAAGGCGCGGTTCAACGCTTGGCACAAATGGCACGTGCTGCCGGTATCCATGTAATTATGGCGACACAGCGTCCTTCCGTCGATGTTATTACTGGAACGATCAAAGCCAATTTTCCTACACGTATTTCTTTTTCGGTGAGTTCAAAAATCGATAGCCGAACAATTTTAGGTGAACAGGGGGCTGAGCAATTATTGGGACAAGGAGATATGCTTTTTATGATGGGAGGAGGACGTGTTCAACGTGTGCATGGTCCTTTTGTTGCGGATGATGAAGTGGAGCAGGTTGTTGCGCATCTCAAAGCGCAAGCACGACCTGATTATTTGGAAACAATTACGCAAGAAGTTGAAGAGGATGGTGCTGATGTTTCTTTGGCTTCTCCTTCAGAAGATGATCCCTATAGTCAAGCTGTTGCTATTGTGCTTCGTGATCGTAAGGCTTCGACCTCTTATATTCAACGCCGTTTAGGCATTGGTTATAACCGTGCTGCGACATTGATTGAGAGGATGGAAGAAGAAGGTATCATTAGTCCAGCAAATCACGCAGGGAAACGAGAAATTTTAGTGCCTGCCGAAGAAGAACGCTTTTGAAAAATCTTTATAGTTGTTTTTATAATATCTTATAAAACAAGTGTTTATCCCACTTTATCGTAGAAATTCTGCATTTTCATACACCAGCTCTCGATTTGCGATAGCTCCTTGGCACTTGAGACTCTTTATAAGGGGATTCTTTATCTTATATAATTTTTATCCACACACCAACCTTGCTTGTAACGTGCAAGAAAATGATTTCAATTGATTCGATATGCGAAAGTATGTGATGAGAGAACCTTCCTGTATTTGGCGTTATGATTTAAGTTAAAAAGATAAATTATTATAAATCAATATCTTGGTATAAAATAATGTCATTGCGAATGTAGGGGTATAAAAGCATGTAAGGCTTGATATTTAAGTGTTTTTTTAAGTGCGCTCTAAATATTGAGGGCAAGGCTTATCTGTCGAGCCTTATATAAATGAATCATATGGGGTGGGAAGCCAAGTGAAATCTGCTAAACTCCAAACTGTTTACAGACTGGTTCGGGTGAAAATTTTTATTCTTTTGGATTGGAAGGAAGTCAAAAAAGCATTTTTGCCACTTAAAAGAGTTTTCAGGTGCGTGAGCAATATGTTTAGTACTTAATCCGTTATGTATTGACTATAATTTATGTTGCTTCACAGATTAGGGGTGGGAAAGAATATATTATGCGTTTAGAAAATCAGCAGAAAAACGGGAAATTTGGATGCTTTCGGAAACTTAAACGCAGACTAATTATTTGGAAACGATACCGCAAGAAATAAAGAAGGATGTTTCTTTAGCTTTTTCTTTAGAAGATGATTCCTATAGTCAAGCTGTGGCAGTTGTGCTTCGTGAACAGTAAGGCTTCGACTTCTTATATTCAACGCCGTTTAGGTATTGGTTATAATTGTGCCGCAACATTGATTGAAAGGATGGAAGGAGAAGGCATTATTAGTCCAGCAAATGATATGGGTAAGCGGAAAGTTTTGGGGACGGTCGAAGAAGAATACTTTTAAAAATCTTTTGATAGTTTTTTCAAACAATATCGTTATCTTATAAAGAAGGGTATTTATTCATCGTTGATTACTTAAGTTATAAATTATAAAGTCAATTAAGTATTGCTTGGGAGCATTTTTTTATGAAAACGTCTTTTTTGTCGCAAAGAAGAGTCTTTGGGTTGGTGGGAATTATTATCTTTTGGTGTTTAACTTTTCCTGTTTTTTCGCAAGCGTCTAATAAAGTGATAAAGGCGCAAAATGTTGTAAATCACTTTGCGGCAATCAAAACAATGACAGGTGATTTTATTCAGTTTAGTCCAAAGGGGAAAATGTCTCAGGGGACATTTTACCTAGAGCGTCCAGGGAAAATTCGTTTCATTTACAAAAAAATGCCCTTACAGATTATTGCAGATGGTCAATTTGTAGGTATTAACAATCGGGCTTTGAATACTTGGAACTTTTCACAACTTTCGCAAACGCCAATGAAGTTTCTGTTGGGTGATAAAATTGATGTATCTTCTGGGCGCTTGTTGGCATTTCGCGAAGATCCAGGGGCTGTGACGATTGTTCTGCGTGATAAAACGATTGGGGCAGGGCAAATAAGGATGGTTTTTGATTCTAAAGGCTCTGCTTTGCGCCAGTGGACAATTGTTGACCAACAAAATTTGGAAACTACTGTGCAGATTATGAATGTGCGGACGGACGTCCGCTTCGCTAATGGAATGTTTACACTTCCTTCAAAGAAATAGTGCTGTGTTATTTCATTGGGATTGAAATGGATGTTCTTTCGTATTGCAACTTGGAATATTAATTCTATTCGTTTGCGTCTTGCACAGGTTTTTCAGTATTTGGAACTCTTTTCCGCAGATGTTTTGTGTCTACAGGAAACAAAATGTCCAGATGCTTTATTTCCAGTGGAGGCTTTTGAAGCGGCGGGTTATAAGCATATCGCATTGAGTGGACAAAAATCTTATAACGGGGTGGCTATTGTTTCTCGGTTGCCTTTTAAAAAGGTAGAAAAGCGTTTCTTTTGCCAAAACCAAGATTGTCGCTATATCTCAGTTATTGTGGAAGCCCATGGGAGAAGCTTGCGGATTCATAATTTTTATGTTCCTGCTGGGGGAGATATTCCTGATGCTGATGTGAATGAAAAATTTCGGCATAAGCTTGATTTTTTAGAAGAAATGTCCTCCGTATGTGCGGATCAAGGAGATGGTCTTTCTTCTCTTTTGGTGGGCGATTTAAATATTGCTCCTTTGGCAGAGGATGTTTGGTCTCATCAGAAATTGTTGAAGGTTGTAAGCCATACTCCCATTGAAACCGAGCGTTTAAAAGCTTTATGCTGTCAAGGTGGATGGGTTGATCTGATGCGGTTACATATCCCTGTTCCTACCAAGCTTTACACATGGTGGAGTTATCGTGCACGCGATTGGGCATTTACCGATTATGGGCGGCGGCTTGACCATATTTGGTCTTCTCCTGATTTAGCACCTTTTGTTGTAGATCTTTCGATTTTTCGTGATGCGCGCGGATGGGAACGTCCTTCAGATCATATTCCTGTGCAAACTGTATTTGATTTTTCACGTTAAGTTTGAAATAAGAAGTAAATAAAGTATTAATATTAAATAATGATTCTGAAAGAATGCGGGAGACTAGATGTATATCAGAAATCTCAAAAGGGGCGCTTCTCGTGGATTACTTTCTAGTATCTTTTTGTGTTTGCTTTTGTCAGGATGTATGGTTGGTCCTAATTACCAGAAAACATCTTTTCGTGTTCCAGCAGTTTGGGGAGAAAAATCTGCACAGGCGTCTGGGCAGTCAGTTGCGCTTGCCGGATGGTGGCGGCGTTTGAATGACCCCGTTCTAGATGCGTTAATGGATTATGCGATTTCTGGAAATAATAATGTTGCTGTTGCCAAAGCTCGGGTACGTGAGGCGCGTGCGGGTTTAGGGCAGGTTGTAGGAACTCTTTTACCAAATGTGTCCAATTCAATTTCAGGAACCCGTAGTCATTCTGGACAGTCTGATGCATTGTTAAACCAATATCATAGTGGTTTTGATGCAAGCTGGGAGCTTGATTTTTTTGGTGGGCATAAACGAGCGGTTGAAGCAGCGCGTTATGGTCTTGATGCGGCTGTGGAAGATATGCGCGCTACCATGGTGATATTGTTAGGAGATGTGGCAACAAATTATGTGCAAATGCGTGGTTGGCAACAGAAGTTGTTGATTGTGCGGCAAATTGCTGTATCACAACGTAAAACCTATGAATTGATGCGCGCTAGATTAACAGCTGGTGATGTTTCTGAGCTCGATGTTTCAAATGCGCAAGCACAAATGGCAAATACAGAAGCAGATATATCACAGATGGAAGCGAATTTAGCAATGAGCGTTCATCGCCTTTCTGTCTTAACTGGTCGTGTGCCTACGGCATTGAAGGATCTTTTACAAAAAAATGCTAAACATGCAAAGATTCCACAACCACGCTGGCCGATACCAGCAGGAATTCCAGCCGATATTTTGTTAACACGTCCGGATTTGCGACGGGCAGAGCGTCAATACGCGCAAGCAACAGCGCGGATTGGTCAGCGTGAAGCAGATCGCTATCCATCACTTACTTTAACAGGTAATATTTCGACAGCCGCAACGGCGATTGATCAGTTATGGAAAAATTCAACGATTGGCTGGTCTTTTGGACCTGGTCTTCGTTTACCTCTTTTTAATGGAGGTCAGGTTGAGGCTTCTATTGCTGTTGCGCGTGCACAACGTGATCAAGCTTTTATTACTTATCGGGCTGCTGTGTTGGGAGCTTTAGAAGATGTAGAAAATGCGCTGGTAAGATTAACTAAAGAACATCAACGCTTAGAAAAGCTAATCGTTGCGAATAAAGCTTCTCTTCATTCCTTAAAACTTTCACGGAGCCTTTTTGAGAATGGAAATACCAGTTTTCTTGAATTGTTAAACGCTGATCGCTCTTATTATTCTGCACAAATGGCACTTAAAGATAGCCGTGTTTCTTTGGTTACGCAATATATCACGTTGATGAAAGCATTGGGGGGGGGCTGGGATGGCGTTGTTGATGTATCACGTCCGGAAGTCGTTGATGGTGCACCTCGTTCGCGTGCAAAGGTAGGGAAATGAAAAAAAGTCTACTCAAAAATTTCATTACAAAACACAAAAAACTTTCCTTCTTTTTAACTGCCATATTCCTTCTTCTCTTGTTTTTATGGTTGCGTTCTGTTGTTTTTGGAACATCTAGCCCAACTTATATAACAGCGGTGGTGAAGCGTGGGGATATTGAGGAAAGTGTTTTAGCTTCTGGTCTTGTACGTCCTTATCGGTTGGTGGCTGTTGGTGCGCGTGCAACAGGGCGTGTGGTGTCAATGCGCGTTTCTCCTGGGAGTGTTGTGAAAGAAGGCGATCTCTTGGCAGAAATTGATCCTACAGATCAAGAAAATGATTTAAAAAGAAAAAAAGCAGCATTATCTCACTATTATGCGAGTTTGGTAGAACAAGAAGCCCATCTTTCTCTTGCGCAGAAAAATTTAGCACGTCAGAAAAAAATGATCGAGTCACGTGCGGTTTCACGGGCTAATCTCGATGATGCTGTGACACAAGTAAAAATACGTGAGGCGCAAATTGCTCAACTTCAACAGCAGATTGTGCAAGCACAAATTGATGTGGATAGTGCAGAGGTCAATTTAGGTTATACACGCATAACTGCCCCTTCAGCGGGAACGGTTTTGGCAACAGTTGTGGAAGAAGGGCAGAATGTGAATGCAGTTCAGTCGGCGCCAACAATTGTTATTTTGGGCGATTTGTCAAAGATGACGATCAAGGCGCAAATCTCAGAAGCTGATGTTCTTAAAGTTCAGGCTGGACAACCACTTTATTTTACAGTTTTAGGGAATGCGCAGCGTCGTTATGAGGGCGTTTTAGAAAAGATAGAGCCGGCTCCTGAAGCAATTCGTGCTGATGTGAGTATTAACCCTGGTATGGTAGGGGGGTCTAGTGCTTTAATCTCATCAGCTATTTATTATAACGGAATTTTACATGTTGATAATGCGGACAATTTTTTGCGAACCTATATGACTGCTCAAGTTCATATTATCTTAGGGCGTGCTCAAAATGTCTTGTTGGTTCCAAGCGATGCTTTACGCGATGAGACAAAAGAGCATAAGGCATGGGTTTCTGTTTTGGAGGGGGGGAACAAGGTGGTTACTAAACAGGTGAGCGTTGGGTTGAATAATAAGGTGATGGCAGAGATTGTTTCAGGACTTAATGAGGGCGATGTTGTTATCACCGGCTCGCCTGATGGGGTGATGCCAGAACCTTCTGACGTGCATAGTGAAGACGAGATTTAAACCATGAACACAAACCAAGCAGATGCTGTCCTTGTGTTGGAAAATATTGTACGTAAATTTCCAGCGGGCGAAACATTTGTTACTGTTTTGAAGGATATCAATCTTACCATTAAGCGCGGTGAAATGGTAGCGATTGTGGGAGCTTCTGGTTCAGGAAAATCTACATTGATGAATATCTTGGGCTGTCTTGATCGGGCAACTTCTGGTCGTTATTGGATTGCAGGGAAAGAAACAGCCTCTCTTTCAGCTGATGAATTATCGGCTTTGCGGCGTAATCATTTTGGTTTTATTTTCCAGCGTTATCATTTGTTGAATGAGTTGACAGCTCTTGGGAATGTTGAAATTCCGGCTATTTATGCAGGATGTGCTGTGGAAGCAAGGAAAAAGCGTGCACAAGATCTTTTAACGCGCTTGGGCATGGGTGATCGGGTGAATCATCGTCCAAATCAACTCTCAGGTGGTCAGCAACAACGGGTGTCTATTGCTCGAGCGTTGATGAATAATGCGGAGGTCATTCTTGCCGATGAGCCAACTGGTGCACTAGATAAACAGAGTGGACAGGAAGTGTTGCGTATTTTGGATGAGCTTCATCAAGAAGGTCGTACTATTATCATTGTAACCCACGATATGCAGGTGGCCAAAAGAGCAGAGCGTATTATCG
Source organism: Bartonella sp. MR168JLCBS (assembly GCF_042194175.1). Classification (NCBI taxonomy): domain Bacteria; kingdom Pseudomonadati; phylum Pseudomonadota; class Alphaproteobacteria; order Hyphomicrobiales; family Bartonellaceae; genus Bartonella; species Bartonella sp. MR168JLCBS. The sequence continues at coordinate 324,310 of NZ_JBHIMP010000001.1, forward strand.
AAATCAGTGATGGAGAAATTATTGCTGACAGTATGACAAAGGTTGCAAAGAAAAGAGCAGCGGGGGCAAAAATAAAAACGGATAGTCAATCTTTTTATGAAAAACAGAAACTAAAAGTTAAACAACAGCTTGGCTCTTTTCGGTCTTTTGTTGAGCGGTTTCGTGAGGCATTTATTATGGCTTTGTTGGCAATGAATGCACATCGAATGCGAACTTTTTTAACAATGCTTGGGGTGATTATCGGTATTGGGGCGATTATTGCTATGGTGGCTTTGGGAAATGGTACACGAGAGAAAATTTTGGAAAATTTTAAAAGCTTGGGTGCTAATACATTAACAATTTTACCTGGCAAAAGTTTTTCTGATCCACAAGCAGAGAAAATAACAACTCTTGTTGAAGCTGATGCAGAAGCCTTGTCTGGGTTACCTTATGTTTCTGGTGTAACGCCTCAGATTTCAACAAGTTCGAAAGTGCGTTTTGGTGCAGTTGAAGTCAATGCCGTCATTGTGGGGGTGGGAGAACAATTCTTTCAGACACAGGGGCTTAAAGTTTTCAAAGGACAGTTTTTTGATCAAAAAAGTGTGCATGATCGGGCGGTTGATCTCGTGATTGAGAAAGAAGCATTGTCTGTTCTTTTTCCCCATAGCCATGAGAGCCCCCTTGGCAAAGTGGTGCTTGTGGGTAATGTTCCAGCGCGCATTATTGGTGTTGTTGATTCGCAAAATAACGCAAATGGAAATACATCAAATACATTACAGCTTTATTTGCCCTATACAACAGTGCAAACGCGTTTTCTTGGCACAACAGAAGTTCGTGCGATTACCGTTAGGATTGCTGATGATGTCGATTCACATTTAGCGGAAAACATGGTGAAACGTTTTCTCATTATGCGGCATGGTGGAGAAGATTTTTTCATTAGAAATTCAGAATTCTTTCGTGAACGTATCATGGAAAGTACACATATCTTAACACTTTTAATTTCTTCAATTGCAGCTATTTCCCTGATTGTGGGTGGTATTGGGGTGATGAATATTATGCTGGTCACCGTTTCTGAGCGGATCAATGAAATTGGTGTGCGTATGGCAGTTGGTGCACGCCAAAGTGATATTTTGCAGCAGTTTCTCATTGAAGCGGTGTTGGTTTGTGTCATTGGTGGTGGTTTGGGGATTCTGTTTGGGCTTTCTATCGGTGGTTTATTTCTTCTGTTTAAGGCGCCTATCCACTTGGTTTATACGATTGATTCGATCATCTTATCCCTTACTTTTTCAACCCTCATTGGAATCTGTTTTGGTTTTTCTCCAGCGCGGCAAGCTTCACGGCTTGACCCTGTTGTCGCTCTTTCACGCGATTAGGCTTTATCAATTGTGGGGCATGTTTGTTGTGATGTTTTCCACTTGGATGAAGCGTTTATAAAGCGAAACATGGATGGGAAAAATTTAGCATTATTCGCTGTTCTATTTTAGAAAACGCTTTGTTCGTTAAGTGGAGCGTGCTTTATATAACGTTAAAGGATGAAGTTTTACGACACAACGTATCATGAATAAATTTCCCTTGTATTTTTATAGCTATACAAAATACAAGGCGCGATAACTTTAGGATTTTAACCTAAAAGTAAGAGGGGAAAGGGGAGTGTATATCTGTTGATAAACAGGATAAAAAAGAAGCAAGTTTAAACGAAAAGCAGCTTATATCCCAAAAATGAACGGATATACGAGGCGAGTTGGTCTTCTATAGTTTTTCTTTTCCTTTTGTTTATTCGTTACCCTGTTTTTTCTCACAAATTGTATGGCAAAGAGAGGGGCGTTGGTATTGGTAACGTTTGGTTTTAAGATTCTTTATGGCTTTATGCGACGGAGATATAGGTTTTTACGAAGCTCCAGTTTTGTAGGGAGAACGAGATGAATACACTTATGGGCTCATGTTGCTGGGAATGTTAATTGCTGTATTCATTATTATGTGTATTGGTATAGCTGGTTGTTAGTTTTACGTTATGCTTTTATTGCGTTTAGCACCTCCTGAATATGAGCTTAAACTATTTTCAATAGATAAATATCAAAAAAAGCTCATCAAAATAATGAAGCAAATCTCTACATTCTTGTGCGTGATTACATGATATTTATCAGGGATGTGGGAAGAGCAGATTCTATTCTTTTGTTGATAAGTAAAACTTTATTCATTTGTTTTGTTTAGTACATATTCCATTATAAATATTGGTTCATTCAGTAAATCGAGTTATCTAAAGTCTTTTGGGTGGGACAATAGGCATTGACCAATTTGTCTAGACTCGATAATTGAAAGTATTTTTCATTGGGGGGAAGCATGACGCTGCAATCGCTTTTACAGACATATCGTGACGAAGCGCGTACCGAACGGGACAAAGGTACATATTTTGAGCGTTTTGCTCTTGCTTATCTGACACATGATCCTCTTCAGTTTGGGTGCTATGAAAAGGTTCAAACCTTTAAAGATTGGGCTCGTGAAAATGATTGGAATGGTCATGATACTGGCATCGATCTTGTGGCAAAGATTCGTAATGAAGAGGGTTTTGCGGCAATCCAATGTAAATTTTATGATGCAGCATATCGGATTAGAAAAGCAGATATTGATAGTTTTATTTCGGCATCAGGGAAAGCTCCATTTAAGCGGCGTGTTATTATAGATAGCACTGAAAGTGCTTGGAGTGATAACGCTGAAACAATGATACGGGGGCAGGATATTCCTGTTATACGGATTAATCTTTCCGATATACAACAAAGTCCGATCCGTTGGGAAACTTTTGCAGCCCAGGGCAAAGTTGTGTTGGAGGATAAAAAGAAAATCCGTCCACATCAGCAGGATGCGTTGCGTGATGTGCGTGCTGGGCTTGCTCAAGCAGATCGGGGTAAGCTTATTATGGCTTGTGGTACTGGTAAGACATTTACCAGTCTTAAAATTGCTGAGGATTTAGCGGGTGAAGGCAAGTTTGTTCTGTTTCTTGTTCCTTCCTTGGCACTGATGTCACAGACGGTCCGTGAATGGACAACGGATGCAGAAATCGGATTGAGATCCTTTGCTGTCTGTTCAGATACACAAGTGGGAAAGCGTCGTAAAAATAGTGATGATGTTGCTGAAATTGATGTGTTTGATCTTGCTTTTCCGGCGACAACCGATGCTGCTAAACTTGCAGAACAGGCGGGTAAGAGTGTTGCAGATAGGATGACCGTTGTGTTTGCAACCTATCAATCCATTCAGGTGGTTGCGGATACTCAGAAAAAGTATGGTTTGCCAACATTTGATCTTATCATTTGTGATGAAGCGCACCGTACAACAGGGGCAACGCTGGTTGGAGAGGATGAATCCAATTTTGTTAAGGTGCATTCTAATGATGTTATTCGTGCCAAGAAGCGCCTTTATATGACAGCGACACCACGTATTTTTGGTGATAACGCAAAAAGTCGCGCGAATGAAGCCAATGTTGTTCTTGCTTCGATGGATGATGAAAAGCTTTTTGGTAAAACACTTTTTTATCGGGGGTTTTCTTGGGCAGTACAAAATGATCTTTTAACGGATTATAAGGTTATTGTCTTAGCAATGGACGAAAAATTGGTCAGTTCCGCTGTTCAGAAGCGTCTTAGTGATGACCAGTCTTCACTTGTTCTTGATGATGCAACGAAGATTATTGGTTGTTATAAGGCGCTGACAAAACAAGATCTGAAGGCTGATGTTGGTGCGGATCCACACCCCATGCGTCGTGCTTTGGCGTTTTGTAAAACTATTAAAAGTTCTAAACTGGTGTGTGATGAATTTTCTGCGGTTGTTAGAGAATATCTTGATTATACGAAAGAGGATACGGAAAATGAGCGCTTTCTGAAGTGTGAAATTGAGCATGTTGATGGCACTTTCAATGCGAAGGATCGTGGTGCATTACTTGATTGGCTGAAAGCTGATAGTGGTGAGGATGTTTGTCGTATTTTGACCAATGCACGGTGTTTGTCTGAGGGGGTGGATGTTCCGGCTCTGGATGCGATCATGTTTTTAAATCCACGCAAGAGCCAGATTGATGTTGTGCAAGCGGTTGGGCGGGTGATGCGTCGGTCTGAGGGCAAAAAGATGGGATATGTCATTTTGCCAATTGGTATTCCCTCTGGGATTCCAGTGGAACAGGCTTTGAACAACAATGATAAATATCGGGTTGTTTGGCAAATTTTAAATGCTTTGCGTGCGCATGATGATCGTTTTGATTCGACGATTAATATGGCATCGTTGAGCCAAGATATTAGCAATGTGATTGAGATTATTGGTGTCACGCAGAGCACTGAGTTACAGGCTGTTACAGCTGTTGTAGACAATCTTCCACTACGCGCACAACCGGCACGAGCAGGCATTGGGACACCGGAATATGATTTAACTCGTACAGATCAGTTAAACAAGGAGTTTTCTTTCCCGGTGGATGAAATTTCTCGTGCGATTTTGGCAAAGATTGTCAAGAAATGTGGGACACGTGATTATTGGGAAGATTGGGCGAGCAACATTGCTGAAATTGCTAAGAATCATATCACGCGTTTAACAGGTATTCTGGCAGAGCCAAATACTGAGGCGCGTCAAGCCTTTGACAGGTTTGTGGCAGAACTGCGTGATGATTTAAATGATGCTGTTACAGAAGCTGATGCGATTGAGATGTTGGCACAACATATTATCACGCGTCCTGTTTTTCAGGTGTTGTTTGAGGGGTATCAGTTTACACGTGAGAACCCTGTCTCGCGTGCTATGCAGCGTATGCTTGATGTACTTGATGAGGCAAACCTTGATAAGGAATCCAAAGATCTGGAAAAGTTTTACGCAAGTGTAAAATTACGCGCCAGTGGCATTACGGATCCAAAAGCAAAACAGAGGTTGATTGTAGAGCTTTATGATAAGTTTTTTCGTTATGCTTTTCCACGTACTGTAGAAAAACTAGGCATTGTTTATACCCCCGTTGAGGTTGTGGATTTTATTTTGCACTCTGTCAATGATGTCTTAGAGCAAGAATTTGGGCAAACGCTTGGCTCATCGGGTGTGCACATCATGGATCCCTTTACTGGAACGGGAACTTTTATCACGCGGCTTTTACAATCGGGTCTGATAAAGCCAGAGGAGATGAAACACAAATTTTGTCATGAAATTCATGCCAATGAGATTGTGCTTTTAGCCTATTATATTGCAGCCATTAATATTGAGACGACCTATCATGGTTTGATGGGGGGAGATTATGTTCCCTTTGAGGGAATTTGTTTAACCGATACATTCCAGCTTTATGAGCAAGAAAAAGACCTGATCAGTGATTTGCTGGTGGATAACAGCACACGCCGATCACGCCAGAAGGAACTGGATATTCGTGTTATTGTTGGCAACCCTCCTTATTCTTCGGGGCAAAAAAGTGAAAACGACAATGCGAAAAATATTGGCTATCCTAAATTGGATTGTCGCATTCGTGAAACTTATGCTGCTCAATCCAAAGCGAGTAATGTTAATGGACTTTATGACAGTTATATTCGTGCTATTCGCTGGGCAAGTGATCGCATAAAAGACTGTGGTGTTATTGGTTTTGTGACAAATTCAGGTTTTATCAATGGATATTCTACGAGTGGATTACGAAAAGAATTGAATGAAGAATTTTCAAGCATTTATGTTCTCAATTTGCGTGGTGATATTCGCAAAAATATGATGAGCAAAGGACGTGCTCAAGAAGGGCAAAATGTTTTCGGAAGTGGAAGTATGGCAGGAATTGCTGTGACACTATTTATTAAAAATCCAAATGTCATGGAGCATTGCAAAATTCACTATTACGATATTGGTGATAATCTCACGACAAAAGAGAAATTATCTCAACTTCAGCGGTTGAATAGTGTTGGTGGGATCAAGCGTGCACAAGGCTGGCAGATGATTACACCAGATGAGCATGGCGATTGGTTGAATCAGCGCAACAGTGATTTTGAAAAATTTCTGGCCTTAGGTGATAAGAAGGGCAGTGATAAAAAACTCTTTGAAACGTTTTCTCGTGGGATTATAACTACTCGCGATGCTTGGGCATATAATTCAAGCCGTGGAGCTTTAGCGAAGAATATGCGTAACACGATAACTTTTTATAACAATGAAGTGAAACGTTTTAATAATGTTTATGCGCATTCTGACCGCAAAGTGCGTGCAAATGCTGTGAATGATTTCGTAAATTTAGATGCAAGGAAAATCAGCTGGAGTAGTAGCCTTAAAGAAGAATTGGTAAGAGGAAAGTTTTCTGACTTTGAAAGTAATTGCTTAGTGCAAAGTCTTTATCGTCCTTTTACACGACAGTGGCTTTACTATAGTCGCACCTTTAATGAGAGAGTTTATCAAATGCCGCGTATATTCCCTATGGAAACAGCGGTTGAAAACAGGGTAATACAAGTTACGGGAGTTGGAGCAAGTAGTGGTTTTTCTGTTCTGATGACTAATTATTTATCCAATCTTCATACAATGGATACTGGTCAGTGTTTTCCAAGATATATTTATGAAGATGCTGAGTCCTTAGGAGATAAAGAGAAGGATCAGGTTCATTTGTTTGCAAATTTTGCAGAGGAAAGCAAAGAAACTGGTTTGCAGCGGCGTGATGCTCTCACGGATGAAGGGTTGGTATATTTTAAGGCAGCATATCCTAGTGAAATGATAACAAAGGATGATTTGTTTTATTATGCTTATGGGATTTTGCATTCTGAGGATTATCGTGCACGTTATGCGCATAACTTGTCTAAACAATTGCCACGTATCCCAACAGTTAAAAAGGTAGAGGATTTTTGGGCTTTTGTAACAGCGGGGCGAAAGCTTGGTGATTTACATATGAATTATGAAGAGGTTGAGCCCTATCCTGTTACTTATAAACAGGGTGATCCAAGAACTTGGATGATTTCTGATGAGAAGAGTTTCTACCGTGTTGAAGCAATGAAATTTGCTGGTAAGCGTGGCGCTATTGATAAAAGCACAGTGATTTATAATGCGCATATTACGATGCAGAATATTCCTCTTGAAGCTTATGAGTATGTGGTCAATGGCCGGTCTGCTCTTGAATGGGTTATGGAACGGCAGATTGTCAAAACGGACAAAGCGAGCGGTCTTGTGAATGATGCTAATCGCTATGCTGTTGAAACGGTGGGTAATCCGGCCTATCCTCTGGAATTGTTTCAGCGGGTTATTACGGTAAGCTTGGAAACAATGAAAATTGTGCGCAGTCTTCCAAAATTGGAAGTGAGAGAAACTGAAAAGGTTAAGTTATCCATTGTGCGGTAAAACAGCGCTGTGTCGTAACAAACTGGCACTATCATACACTTTGCCAGCTCGTGGGTATTGCGACAGTTTTTGGCACTTGAGACAAGTCCATAAGAGGCATGCCTTTCTTGTACAGTTTTACGCCACGCAAGCTCTCTTCCCTTGTGATGTGCAAGAAAATGGTTTTGATTGATTCAACAGAGAATAGGTTTAAAATGAGAGAATCTGATGATATTGAGAGATCTCATTCAAGTTGTAGCGTATAAACTTTCCTTATAAATCAATATGTTGTATGTGATAAAACATCTTAGGTAGTAGACGGATAAAATGATGACGCATGCGCTTTAGCGACCGTGATGAATAGCTTTAAGCAGAGCTTGTTCGTTGAGCCTTATGTGAGTAAACCATATAAATGGGGAAGCTGAGAGGAACCTGCCCAGAGAAGTAGGATTGTTTACAAACCGTTGCTGATGGGAATCATCGTCCTTTGAGCGGGGGTGATTGGAAGTGAGCAGGGAGAACGCATTAGACAAGAAGCTGGATTGTTATTGTTTACAGATTGCTAGAGTTTAAAAATTTTCGTTCTTTTTTGGGGAGGCAGCCAAACAAAAAGTGTTTTTAGTGGGAAATGATTTCAAAAAAGATTGCGATAAAAAGTGTGGGATGTTCGTGGTGGTGTGCGTTTTGAGCTTATTCCTATCTGTGATCTAAAATGCCCTTATGAAGATGCTTTGTTGAATGAAGAGATTATTACTAATATATTGGTTTATAATGATAGTTTAAGCTTCTCTCTGTTGAATGAGAAATCTAAGTATCATAAATTTTCTTATTTTAAATCTATTAAAATTACTTCTTTTCATGTCATACGAGGTTGGTATGCTCGTGTTTAAAAAAGGCGAAAGCATGTCTCTTACCAATCATTCCAAGTGGTGTAAGAGCTATCGTAATATTGGGGGCGGTAAAATATAGGATGGGGTGGTTTGTCTTTTTTATGAAGCGTAAAGACGGTGGTATAAATAGATCTCTATAACAAGTCGGGAGATCTTATAGTTGGCTGGGCGCTCTATTTACAAGAGCTTATATATTGAGATGGCATGTACAGATCCCGTGCTGTGAGATATGTTTGGGATGTGAGAGATGTCTTGGGTGAATGTGCAATACAGTGATACGTGTATTGGGGTATTCTGTGTTATATGAGGGTAGCTCTGTCGAGCTTTTATAGAAGCAACCTCGTGTGGAAGGCTATGGAAAGAACGGTATGAAGCGGTTCGTGGGTGGCAAGGTTTTTAAAAAAGTCAGAAGGATAAAGATTAGAATGCGGTTCTGATATAGACTTGAAGCGTTTTAATATATTGGAATATGAGAATGCGGATTTGATTGATCTGTTGTATTGCGCTTTCAGCATTGCTCTTTTTAACAGGATAAGCAATGAAATGGATATCAGGCATTAAATACTTAAGTTCTCGCATCGAGCGCCACATATGGTAATCATGGGTGACGATATAAAGGGTTTTATAGTGGTGTTTTTTGATCCAAGCAGCACTTTCTTTAGCGTTCCCTTGGGTGTTAATCGCTTGATGCCCAATGTCAATACAACAGGAGATAAGCCGTGGGGTAATATGCCTGTTATGCATGAAACCTTTCAGATTGGTTGTGGCGTTTACGCCACTGATAAGGAGTCGTGAACCAAGCCCCTTTTGTAAGAGATGGATTCCTGTCTCTATTCGGTTTTCTCCGCCTGTAAGCACAATGATGGCATCAGCTTTGGGGAGAGGCTTTGGGGGAGAAAGTCGTTCAGTTTTTTCAGAAAAAACAATAAAACCGCCCCAGAAAATGAAAACAATGATTGCAAGAGTAAGTGTTGTCGGTGGAAAATAGCGAAATAAAAAGCACACAGACCAACGATAGTGGGGTGGTTTTGGAAGAGGACGTTCTAAATTGTTTTGCCTCAACGAGTTGGAATGGTAGGAGTGGTAAGTCATAAAATTAAAATAAACCATTTTCACATTGATCGATTTTTTTCAGTTGCGCTAAAATAGTCATGCGGTTTGTAAGAGTGGTAAGAAAAGAAACGAAAATAATAAGAAAAATGATTTTTCCGTAAGGAATGGAACTTATGGAAATATGTCCAAACAAAGCTGTTACTTGGCTAGCTTCCACTCTTCCCAAGTTATAATTCGTCCAGAGACAAAAGGCTAAAAACAGAAATATGCTTGTGAGACCACCATATAAAGCACCACGCAGCGCAGTTTTAAAAAAATGCCAGTCAAATTGGCGGGCAATGAAAAGAGTTTCAGTACCAAGGAAATATAAGACATTGATAATATGCGCATTTTCTGCCAATGCATTGCGGGTGGTAAAAATGATGGTAAGAATAAGAGAGCCTAGAACCAATGCTAAAATTGAAAAACCGATGAAAACAGTGGTGTGTGCCATGGTTGCAAAACGATGGACCCAAACACGGTGATCATCAAATTGACCTCCTGGAATTTGGGTTTTAATGGCGTGATTAATGGCTGCAAAATTGATTTTTTCATCCTCTTTCAGGGTCACAATGATAAGACGGGGAAGGGGCAGTTCATTGACATTAAAGCCTGTTCCAAGCCATGGTTCCAGTAATTTTTCTGTAGCTTTTTGGTCAACAATTTTTGCATCTTGTACACCAGAAAATGTTTTAACCAATTGTACGGCATCACGGAGTGCTTTATTGATATCAACATTGTCCATGGGGCGTATTTGTATTGTTGCTTCATAGCTAATCTGATTACTCCAATTTTGGGCGGCACGTTGGACTAAATCAACACCGATTAAGGTGAGGCTTGAAAGAAATGTCATAATAGCAATCACGGCAACCAGTGCTTTTCCAGAAATATTACCACTGGGAATAATCGCTGTTGTATTTTTTTTATTGCTTGTAAAAATGGGGAAAGACTTATTCATGAATCGTCATCCGTCCGTTATGGAGAAGCATACGCCGTGCTGCAACTTGTTCCATTAAGGCAATATCATGGGTAGCAATGATAACAGCTGTTCCAAAACGATTTAATTCAATAAACAAACGGAGTAGGCGTTTTGCCAAGGGCGGATCGACATTTCCGGTAGGTTCATCGGCAAGTAGAATTTCAGGTTGATCAATGAGCGCGCGTGCAATGGCTACCCTTTGTTTTTCTCCGCCGGAAAGAACTGGTGGTAAAACATGAATATGATCTCCAAGACCTACCCAACAGAGAAGATCTTCCACTTCACTGCGATAGGTTGCCTCTTCTTGTCCTTTAATGCGTAAAGGTAAGGAGACATTTTCATAAGTGGTCATGTGGTCGAGTAAACGAAAATCTTGAAAAACAACACCGATACGTTGTCGCAGCGCAGGGAGCTCTTGTCGTTTGAGTAACGCTGTGTCTGTTCCAAATAAATCAATATGACCGCGGGTGGGTTTGATTGCCAAAAACATAAGACGCATCAACGACGTCTTCCCTGCTCCAGAGGCGCCAGTGAGAAATTGAAATGATCCAGGAGGAATATGAAAGCTAATATCACGAAGGACCTCAGGTCCCATTCCATAGCGTAGACCGACATTTTCAAAATGAATCACTTTTTATTATTACTCCTGATTTTATATTGCATCATTTATTCTAAGAACTCTTACTTTCATTACTTTAGATTTTTGTTGTAAGCTTGGTTATTTTAGATTTCATGGTTTTCAATATTTTTTACACACCCTCGTTATAGATAAATATTTTTGCTCAAAAATATTATCACTTATACTTTCTCTTTTTAGCTTTATCTATGATTTTAGCAGGAATTTCAAAGTGATTCTAGCATAAACATCAGAACTATTTTTCCTTCTTTCTCAGAGGCTTTTTTGCATTGAGTGGGTACTGGGTGATTTTAAAAAGCTATGTTGCTCTTTTTATCTCACTTTCTTATTCCTATTCGCATTTATATTCCAATCTTAGCATCTTCCAATCGTGAAGTTTTTTCTTCTATTGTTTCTTATTTGTTATGAAGAAAGGCGTTTGTTGTTAGAGTTGTTGAGCTTCCCATGAATTGTTTTGTTTTTTTATTCTCATGGGTGGTTTTCGTAACAATGCTAGGATAATTTTAGCAGAAAAACAAAAACCACCGTATGTTGTGTTTCTTCGTGGTTTCTTTAATTTTGTCGGTTGGCAATAAGATCTTCAACAACTTGTGGTTCGGCAAGAGTTGAGATATCTCCGAGAGTATCAAAATCGTTTTCGGCGATTTTTCGTAAAATACGTCTCATAATTTTTCCTGATCGCGTTTTGGGAAGCTGTGGGGAAAATTGAATTTTATCCAATATGGCAATGGAGCCTATTTCCTTTCTCACATGTTTAATAAGCTCTTCTTGTAACTCTTCATTTGGAGCCGTCCCTTCCATTAAGGTGATAAAACTATAAATTCCTTGTCCTTTAATGGGATGCGGGTAACCCACAATGGCTGCTTCTGATACAGCGGGATGAGAAACGAGGGCTGATTCAATTTCAGCAGTTCCTAACCTGTGCCCCGAGACATTGAGAATGTCATCAACCCGCCCTGTAATCCAGTAATAGCCGTCACTATCACGCCTACAACCATCGCCTGTAAAATATCTTCCTTTATAGGAGGAAAAATAAGTTTGAATAAAGCGCTCATGATCTTTATAAAGCGTGCGCATTTGTCCTGGCCATGAATCACTGATACAAAGATTGCCTTCTGCTTCACCTTCTAAAATATTGCCTTGAGCATCAACAATTTGGGGTTGAACACCAAAAAAAGGACGTGTGGCTGATCCTGCTTTGAGGGGGGTTGCACCAGGCAAGGGCGTGATCATATGCCCTCCTGTTTCTGTTTGCCACCATGTATCGAGAATCGGACAACGGTCATTTCCAACTGTATGATAAAACCATTCCCATGCTTCTGGGTTAATCGGTTCTCCTACCGTGCCTAAAAGACGCAACGATGTCCTGTTTGAGTGTTCAACAAACGAATTTCCTGCTCCCATTAAGGTGCGGATAGCTGTTGGTGCGGTATAGAGTGTATTGACTTGATGCTTGTCGACAATTTCCCAAAATCTTCCTTTATCAGGAAAGGTTGGTGTGCCTTCAAACATTAAAGTGGTTGCACCATTGCATAAAGGTCCATAAACCAAGTAAGAATGACCGGTAATCCAACCAATATCAGCTGTACACCAGTAAATTTCATCAGGGTGATAATCAAAAACGTATTGATGTGTCATTGCGGCATAAACAAGATAGCCCGCTGTAGTATGCAAAACACCTTTGGGTTTGCCGGTGGAGCCTGAAGTATAAAGAATAAAAAGCGGATCTTCAGCGTTCATTGGTTCTGGTGGGCAGTCTGTTTTGGCATGAGCTATCTCTTCGTGGTACCAAAAATCACGTCCCTCTATCCATTGAATGGGTCCACAAGTCCGCCGTATAACCATGACTTGGTCCACATGCACGTTTTGGCGCGCTGCTATCTCAATAGCATGATCAACATTGTCTTTTAAGTTGATCCGTTTGCTGCCACGCAAGCCTTGATCAGCGGTAATGATGAAGGTTGATTCGCAGTCAACAAGGCGTCCTGCTATTGCCTCAGCAGAAAAGCCAGCAAAGATAACCGAATGAACGGCACCAATGCGGGCACACGCGAGCATAGCATAGGCTGCTTCGGGAATCATGGGGAGATAAATGGTTACTTTATCGTCTTTTTTAATACCACGACTTTTCAAAAGATTAGCAAAACGACAAACATGTTCATAAAGCTCGTTATAGGTTATTTTTTTATCATGATAAGGATTATCTCCTTCCCAAATAAGCGCGATTTTTTCTCCATGGGTTTTCAGGTGGCGATCAATGCAGTTATAGGCAACATTTGTTATTCCATCTTCGTACCATTTTATTGATACATCTCCATTAAAGGAAGTGTTTTTTACTTTTGTATAAGGTTTAAACCATTCAATGCATTTTCCATGTTTTGCCCAGAAGCTTTCTGGATCATTGACGCTTTCTTGATACCATTGTTGATAGGTCTCCTCATTGATAAGCGCATTTTTTTTGATTTCTTCTGATATTGGATAAATTTTTTCAGTCATGTGTCCCTCTTTTAATTTATTGTTTGGAAAAATTTGCCTCTATACTTTCGTATGTTTATATTTTTGGCAGAGTTTTCCAAAAGCTTTTCATTGCGAGGTTAGACTAAATGACAAAGATTAGAATAGTCAATTTTTAAAATCATCTGTGTTTGTCTTTACGTTTATATTTTAAGAGAGCTTTTTTATGCTGTTTTAGGGGGTAACGTGTGACAAAGTATATCGTCATAAAGAGCTGTAAATTGTATAGAAATACAAAAAGATCGTATTGTTGTAGAGAGAGCTCTTTATGTGCCGATAAGAAATTAAATTTTAAAAACAAATTCATATAAAAGTTAAAAGGAGATGGGGATTCGTAGATTATCGGCATTATTTATAAAGTCATTTTCGAAGGGCGAATATTGCCACACTACAGATTTATTACTTCCATAAATGTAAAATACTGACACTTAGTGTTTTGCGTTATGCCATTCACTGATTGTACTAGGAAATGGTATTGGGAGCAAGGACAAATGTTCCTTCAAGATCCACTTAAGGCTAGGAACGCATTGAAAATCTAAAATTAATTCTTGCTTGTTTTTTAGGGAAAGGAAAAAATCAAGTTAACTATCCGATTGTGCACGCCCTAAAAATATCATCCTTTAAAGCAGTGTTATAAACATGCTGGGTAATTTATCGATTTGACTGTTTTTTAATTAATATAAACACAAATATATAAATAAGTTATTAGAAATAAAGAACATAATAACTGACTATAATGCCGTTATGATATTTTCTAAATGTAACAAAATTTTTTCTAAAAAAAATAAATATAGTAATAGATATAATTAATACGGCGAATAATTTCGCAATCACCTATTGTATTTGTATAAAATACAATATAAAAAATTATTATGTATAAATAATAATTTTAGTGTAATGCTTTTAATATTATATCTTTTAAATTATCAACGTTATATTTACAAAATACACCAAACAGAAATGAAACCAAAAAAATAAATAAGAAGAAGAGTATCACTAATAGTCGTAAGATCCATAAGATCCATTATAAGTACCTTCATAAAAGTTGCGATTGTAACATACAGCGTTGAATGCTATCTTAAATATACATATTTGTAAATATGTATCTATATAATATTAATATTTAAAAATATACATTATAAAATATTACTTATAATTTGATATAAACCAATATAGTTAAATAAAAGACTAATAAGAAAGAATATACAGCTTATTAATAATGATTTTTTAGAGAATCTTTCCAACTATAAGAAATAAAATTATAATAAAAAAGATATATTAAACCAAAAAAATGTTGCTATAAGCGATTCAATAATTTTATGAGTAAAATCTGTCATTATAAATCATAATTTCTCATTAATAGCACCATCGCTACTTTATTCAGTGTACTTGGAACTCATCCGATAAAGATTAATATAAACCAAAATATCTACATAAACTATCAGAAATAATGAACAGAATTACTGTATATAATGTTGTTTTTATAGATACTTTCAAACTGTAACCACCAATTTTTTTAAAACCAATAGCATATATAGGGATGAATACAATGAGAATGCAAAACAGTCTTATGATTTCATAAAGAATATTCATTATAACAAAATCCTGATTATAAGATGTGATTCACAATAGATATCTCCGAAAACTATTTTATCCACAGATGTAGATATTTAATTTTGGTATATTCTTTCGAATATATTTACAGAATTATTTATCTTCAGAGATATCTTTGTAGCTATTCTCTATAAATTAGAACCAACACTCACGACCTTTTTCTATAAAGCCCCAAGCAGCACCTCCTATGTATCCCAATGACAAAGCTCCCATTCCACCTGTAAATGCACCCACTGGTCCCCCAGTTATACCACCTTGAATTGCACCAACTACTCCTGCCGGAACTCCTACTTCGCTGCCACGTGCATTCATGTGAGACATAAAAGCACCAGGACTAAATGCATTTCCATGAGTAGGTCTTGAATTGTGCGAATGACCAAAAGAATGCTTTGTCGCCATATGACCGAATGTGTTGAATGAACCAAACATATTAATTATTCTTAATTATCTACAGTAAAAGTAGCATCACAATGATACATTTCAAATGGCTATCACGTATTTTTAGAGAAATGTCAAAGATAAACTTTAAAAATAACAATAAAAATACTGTATAAATAATATATAAATTATGTATATATGAATTTTTTTCTTAAAAAGATAATAATATTAATTATAAGTTTTTAAAATATAAGAAATGACACCATATTTTTTCTTAATTAAAGTTTAAATTTAGAAAAATTGCGTATATTAAAAGTTGAAGTTTTTCTCTTTGTTTAAGAAATCCACAAAGGAATAATGATAAAGAAATATCGTTATTGGGATCGGTTTCATTGCCATTGTTTTGCATGCATGTATTATGCGCATATGCACGGGATTCGTTCTTTTATTTTTCAGGCGGATATTGACTGTATTTACGCTTTGTAGAGCATAGAAAGTCTCTATGCTATCGTTGTGATCTTATAGGATTGCTATTCATGTTGTTTAGCGCGGCT
Source organism: Bartonella sp. MR168JLCBS (assembly GCF_042194175.1). NCBI lineage: Bacteria > Pseudomonadati > Pseudomonadota > Alphaproteobacteria > Hyphomicrobiales > Bartonellaceae > Bartonella > Bartonella sp. MR168JLCBS. The sequence continues at coordinate 340,225 of NZ_JBHIMP010000001.1, forward strand.
CTTGGTGCTCTATTGAGCATTTGAGATGTTTATTTTGCTCAAGTGACTTACATGAAAGAGTTTTGTTACTGTATTATGCAGCCATAAGCCTCTTTTTGCCTGCTTTACGCCATTGGCATGTGGGGAAATTGTTTACGCGTGTTGGAGAAGTTAAGAGAATTCGTGGTTTTTAATGGAAATCATTGCGATAATCGTATTGAATATTCTTTTGCAATTGGTGATTTTGCGACAGTTTTTTCATTCATGCGCAACGCCCCTCTTATCATTTTGCCTTTATATAAGGATTTATTTTTTACGTTGCTATCTTGAAGCTATTGTATGTGTTGTGGATGTGCTGGTGAGAAATTTGAGAAGACCAGCTTTTTTGCTTATTTTGCTAACAGGATGAAAGAGGGACTGGAATCTTTTTTGCTAGAATTGCTCTTTTATTGATATTGAAGGAAATATTTTTTCTCATTTCTGCTGTTTTTGGCTTGTTCGTAGAATTTTCAATGGGAGTTTATATGAAGGGGGAATGAATTTATATGAGAGGAAATTGCTTTACACAGGGCGTTTTCCAAATAAAGTAGAGCCAATGCGAAGGACGTTAGAGCCAAACTGTAGAGCGGTTTTGAAGTCACTGGACATACCCATGGAAAGCTTTGGAAGACCTGCTTGTTTTGCTAATTTTGCTAACAGTGCGAAATAGGGGCCGGGGTTTTCATTGACAGGGGGGATGCCCATAAGGCCGATGATATCAAGTCCATAGTTGTTTTTGCATTGGTTGACAAAAGATGTCGCTTCTTGTGGTGCAACACCACTTTTTTGAGGTTCTAAGCCAATATTGACCTGAACATAGCAAGGAAGATGCCTTTTTTGTTTTTGCATTTCTTCGGATAAAATTTTGGCTATTTTTTCACGATCAACCGTTTGAATGACATCAAAAATTTTGATAGCTTCGGCGGCTTTATTTGATTGTAAGGGACCGATGAGATGAAGTTTAATATTTTCAAATTGTTGACGTAAAGCAGGCCATTTTTGTGCTGCTTCTTGTACGCGGTTTTCTGCAAACAAAGATTGGCCTGCTTGTAAAAGGGGACGTATATCAGTGGCAGGAACAGTTTTTGAAACAGCGATAAGTTCAATTTCTTCTACAGGGCGTTGTAACTCTTGACATGTTTCAGCAATGTCTTTTTGAAGGTTTTGCCATGCTTCAATGGAAGGGGCATCGAGGGGCGTTTGTGTATTCATATTTTTGTGTTTTACCTTTTTTGTTCAAGAGTTGGTCGTTTTTTTAAAAGTTTTATAAAATACTTAGGGAAATATTTCACGAAAATGTTGACGATGAGGTTAATCCATGGTCAAGCATAATAAAACAAGTTTTTGGTTCTGTTTTATTAAAAGAGTATAATGGGAATGACGATTGAACATTATAATATAGGCGAACGCTATAATCCACGTGCGAGAGAAAAAAAATGGCAAGAAATTTGGGATGAAAAGAAAATTTTTCAGACTGTTCAAGAAGATGCTCGTGAAAAATATTATGTTTTAGAAATGTTTCCTTATCCGTCAGGCCGCATTCACATGGGGCATGTGCGCAATTATGCCATGGGGGATGTGGTGGCACGCTATAAAAGGGCAAAGGGTTTTAATGTGCTTCATCCTATGGGCTGGGATGCTTTTGGTATGCCGGCTGAAAATGCTGCTCTGCAAAGTAAAGTGCATCCTAAAACTTGGACCTATCAGAATATTGCTGTGATGCGCGGGCAATTAAAGCAATTAGGGCTCTCACTAGATTGGACGCGTGAATTTGCGACTTGTGATGTGGAATATTACCATCGTCAACAAATGTTGTTCCTTGATTTTTATCAAAAGGGGTTGGTTGCACGTAAAGTGGCTAAGGTGAATTGGGATCCTGTTGACCACACCGTTTTGGCAAATGAGCAGGTTGTTGATGGGCGGGGATGGCGTTCTGGTGCGTTGGTGGAACAGCGTGAATTGACACAGTGGTTTTTCAAAATTAGCGACTTTAGTGAAGAGCTCTTGGCTGGGCTTGAAGAGCTGGAGCAGTGGCCTGAAAAAGTTCGCACTATGCAAAAAAATTGGATTGGAAAATCGCAAGGTTTACTGATTCGTTGGGCTTTAAAGGCAACAAGTGGTGTTGATGATGCAAGTGGTGTTGATGATGTTTGTGAGATGTTTAATGAGGTTGTTTGTTATTCAACACGTCCTGATACACTTTTTGGCGCCTCTTTTTTAGCTCTGTCTGTTGACCATCCCATTGCACAAGCTTTGGCAAAGAAAGATAAAGCGTTGAGTGCTTTTATCGAAAACTGTCGGTGTGGTGGAACGACAACGGCAGCACTTGAAACAGCTGAAAAACAAGGATTTCTTACGCCCCTTTTGGCAGTTCATCCTTTTGATTCAACAGTACATATTCCTGTTTATATCGCGAATTTTGTGCTTATGGATTATGGAACAGGGGTTGTTTTTGGTTGTCCGGCTCATGATCAGAGAGATTTCGATTTTGCGCGCAAATATGATCTTCCAATAAAACCAGTGGTTTTGCCAAAAGGAGAGCAAGCAGAAGATCTTGTCATTGCTGAAACAGCTTATACGGGTGATGGTGTGATGATCAATTCCAGCTTTTTGGATGGTTTGACACCTCAACAAGCTTTTGAAGAAGCAGCCAAAAGGCTTGAGAAACAAATGCTCAATGGGCAACCGCAAGGGAAAAAAACAGTGCAATTTCGTTTGCGTGATTGGGGGATTTCGCGGCAGCGTTATTGGGGGTGCCCCATTCCGATGATCCATTGTACATCTTGTGGAGTGATTCCTGTGCCGCGCACCGATTTACCGGTTGTGTTGCCTGATGATGTTACTTTTGATCAACCTGGAAATCCTCTTGCACGGCATGGAACCTGGCAGAATGTTACTTGTCCTTCCTGTGGTCAACCTGCCAAACGTGAAACCGATACCATGGATACATTTGTTGACTCTTCTTGGTATTATGCACGCTTTACGGCCCCTTTTGCGCAGGAACCTGTCGACAAACAAGCAATCTCTGAATGGTTGCCTGTGCAACAATATATTGGTGGAATTGAGCATGCCATTTTGCATCTTCTTTATGCACGCTTTTTTATGCGTGCCATGAAATTGATCGGTCATGTGACTGTTGATGAGCCTTTTAAGGGGCTTTTTACCCAAGGTATGGTGGTTCATGAAACCTATCGGGATGATCAAGGGTGGGTTTCTCCAGCAGAAATTTCCATTGTTGAAAAGGATGGAAAACGACAGGCTTATAAATTGACTGATCAAAGTGAAGTGATGATTGGTTCGATTGAAAAAATGTCGAAATCCAAAAAGAATGTCGTTGATCCTGATGATATTATCGCATCCTATGGCGCTGATACTGTGCGTTGGTTTGTGTTGTCAGATTCTCCCCCTGATCGGGATGTCATCTGGACAGAATCTGGTGTTGAAGGAGCTCATCGCTTTGTACAGCGTGTTTGGCGTTGTGTAGCTTTGAGTGCTTCTGTTTTAAAGGATGTGGCACCTTGTGCAGGGCATCAGGGGGCGGCTTTGGAACTCTCAAAGGCTGCACATCGTACGCTTTGCGCTGTAGAAGATGATTTGGAAAAATTTGCTTTTAATCGGGCTATTGCACGCCTTTATGAATTCTTGAATATTATGGCACCGTTGCTCAACAAAATAGCAAGTGTTGACGATGAAATGAAAGCTTCTTTACGTCAAGCCATGGATTTTTTTCTTGCCATGATTGCACCGATGATGCCTCATTTAGCAGAAGAATGTCATGCTGCTTTAGGGGGAAAAACTTTAATGTCTGCGCTTGCTTGGCCTGTTTATGACAGTGCGTTAACCGTTGCGGAATGCTATACTTTGCCAGTACAAATTAATGGTAAAAAACGCGGTGAGGTGAGCGTTGCAGCAACAGCAAATGAAACGATGATTAAAGAAGCGGTTTTGGCTTTAGATTTTGTAAAGGCACAGCTGGTTGAAAAGTCTGTGAAAAAAATCATTATTGTTCCACAAAGGATTGTAAATGTCGTTTTTTAAAAGTTTGATTCTTGTCGTTTTAGCTGGTGTATTCACACTGTTGTGTGGATGCAAAGTTGAACCGCTTTATCGTCAAGAGTTGCAGAGTGCAATGACAATGAATTCTACTTCCTATAGGAATCCTGTTTCTGGGCAAGCTTCTTTGGGGCTTGCGCAAAAGCTTGCCTCTATTGTTGTGGAAGAGCCTTCGGATCGTTTTGGTCAAATGGTGCGCAATCATCTGCTGTTTCTTTTGTATGGAAATGGTGGTAAACCTTCTCTACCTGCTTATCGATTGGCATTGCAGATATCCGTATCTACAAGAGAATCTATGCAGATAGAGGTTGATTTCGAGAAAAAACGAAAAGGACGACCTTCTGTTGGAACTGTTATGAGCAGAGCTTCTTACACTTTGCAGAATATGAAAAATACTCTTGTTGCAAAAGGAACAACAATGATGAATGCATCTTTTGACCGACTTCGTCAAGAATATGCAACGATGCAAGCAGAAGAAGATGCAAAAAAACGTGTTGCTGAAGAGTTGGCTGAACAGATTTTTTTGTTACTTTCAAAAGATCTTTCCAATAAAAATTCTAGATATTAAGCAATATTTTGTCCTGTTTTTTTCCAGTCGTTGAGAAATATTTGCAACCCTTTATCAGTGAGAGGGTGTTTGACCAGTGCTTTTAAGATTGCTGGTGGAACTGTTGCAACGTCAGCACCACTGAGTGCTGCTTCTTTGACATGATTAACGGTGCGGATTGAAGCGGCCAGGATTTGTGTTTCAAAGTTATAGTTATCATAAATTGTGCGAATTTCATGAAGCAGTTCACTTCCATCATTTCCGCAATCATCAAGTCTACCAATAAAAGGCGAAACAAATGTCGCGCCTGCTTTGGCTGCAAGTAAGGCTTGATTGGCAGAAAAGCAAAGTGTGAGATTTGTTTTTAGTCCTTCTTTTGTGAGGGCTTTACAGGCTTTTAATCCATCGAGTGTTAAAGGAAGCTTGATACAAATATTGTCGGCAATCTTTGCTAAAACAGCCGCTTCTTTCATGATGTTTTCAAATTCCGTTGCTGCAACTTCAGCAGAAACAGGCCCGCTAATGAGAGCACAAATTTCTTTTGTAACATCAAGAATATTGCGTCCTGATTTTAGGATAAGAGAGGGATTGGTGGTGACACCATCAACAAGGCTTAAATTCTGTAACTCTTGGATTTCTTCGATATTGGCGCTATCCACAAAAAATTTCATATCTAACCTCTTCTTTTTAGCTTTTATCCTATTTTTTGTTATGCGCTATTGTTGACTGCAAAAGCAAGAGAAAGAATTAATCTCTGTGTAAAGAACAAGAATGCTATGATGTTAACCATGTACGCGTTTTCAGTAAAGAAATATTACTTATTGTTTCCATACCTATTTTATATCGTTGCTCGTGATAAGGCATAGAGTTCATTGCGTACCAACATTTTTGCGTATTGGAATCTTTGCGTAGCGGTATTTTTATACTTATGAAAATAAGCTAGCATTATCACACACTTTGCTCATTTCCTATTTGCGATTGCTCTTGATATTTGAGAGTGCATCATAAGATACCTCCCTTTTTCAGGGGGTAGGTTTAACCTCATTTTTAATAGAAGCGAATGGATTTATTTTATCGTAAAACACCATTGAAGAAGGCATGTAAAATTTTACACATGAAGTGTTTTTTATGGTCAATACATTGATTTATTCTGTGTTACCCATTCTTCAACAGTACGCTTTTGTGCTGCTTGTATTGTTGCTTGATTCTCAATCAAGCTGAAAGATGTACGCACGTGTTTCCACGTTTTGGCACAAAGCCAAGGTGAATATTGTAACGGTTCCATTTGCAATATTATTCTCCCTGTAATTAAAATCATGGGAGACTCTCTCATCAATAAGGATTTACAAATGTTCCTCGATGGGTTTGAAATGAGAAAAATTCATCGTATTGAGGGTTTTTATTACAATAGGTAAAATGATGATTATATCTTTATAAATCAGTTTGTTGAAGATAAATTGAGATATAAGGCGGTAAAAAATAAACGTGTGTGTTGGGAAGAAGTTACACTATGGGATAGCTTTGTTGAAGAGCGCACTTACAATATCATGTTGAATGCTTATAGTGATGAGCTTTATTTGCACAGAAGAATGGCGCTGGTTTTTTTTGCTATAGAGTTTTTTATTATAGACGATGAGATTGGTTCTTTTATTGGCACTTTGGTGATGAAATGAGTGTTAAAAAGAATTTTTGTGAGAAAAGTGTTGTGATAGGGGGAGAGATTGAATCCCGCAATGAATTTTATAAGAGTGTTTAAAGATAAGGTGTAGACCTGTTGGTGCTCAAGAGGTCGTAGATTGGTTTAAAAGATGCATTCAAATGTGATAGAGGAAGAGATTGTATCCGTATTGGTTCCTCTTCCTGTTGCTCACGCTTATAGTTATAAAGTTCCATCTTCTATGGAGGTGAACGTTGGTTCCTTTGTTCGGGTTCCGGTGATGGGGCGTGAGCTTTGCGGTTTTGTTGTGGATGTCGGAGAGAAGACAGCAGATGGGCAAAGGTCTGGTTTGGTGGCGTGTGAAAAATTACGCTCTCTGCTTCATGTTTTTGATTGTCCCCCATTAAAGGCAGAAATGATCACATTTTTGCGTTTTGTCAGTCGCTATACAATGGCGCCTTTCGGTCTTGTGGCGCGATTGGTTTTGTCTGTACCGGCTGCTTTAGAGCCGGAAGCACAGATGTTGGGTTTGCGATATTGTGGTGGAAATGTAGAACGTCTCACACCAGCGCGATTACGGGTTTTGGAATTGGTGCGTAATGAGAAGATATGGACACGTTCTGGTCTTGCGCATGCGGCTGGAACTTCGGTTTCTGTTGTTGAAGGTTTAAAAGCGTTAGGGGTTTTTGAAGATGTTATAGTTCCTGCTCCTGATCTTGTGGCAATGCCTGATCCTGACTTTTGTCCCCCTCAGTTGCAGGGAGCGCAAAATGAAGCAGCAACAATGTTGCGAGAAGGTGTTTTATCTTCTCAGTTTCAAGTTTTTTTGCTTGATGGTGTTACGGGATCAGGAAAGACAGAGGTTTATTTTGAAGCGGTTGCTCAAGCCTTCAAAGGGGGCAAGCAGGTTTTAATTTTATTGCCGGAAATTGCTTTAACACAGCAGTTTTTAGATCGTTTTTATGCACGCTTTGGAGCTGCGGCAGCGGAATGGCATTCTGATTTGACGCCACGTCGTAGAGAACGTGTCTGGCGGCAAGTTGCAGAAGGGCGGGTGCGTGTCGTTGCGGGGGCTCGTTCAGCGCTTTTTCTTCCCTTTCATGAGCTTGGCTTGATTGTTGTCGATGAAGAACATGATAGCGCTTATAAACAAGAAGAGCGCATTTTTTACCATGCGCGTGATATGGCTGTTGCACGGGGTTCTTTTGAGCATTTTCCTGTTATTTTATCTTCAGCTACACCGTCGATTGAAAGCCAAGCCAATGTTTTAAAAGGGCGTTATCAAAAGGTGCATTTACCTTCCCGTTTTAAAGAAGTAGCACTTCCACAGTTGCGGGTAGTTGATATGCGCCAAGGAGGGGTGCAAAAGGGGCGCTTTATTTCCTTTGCTCTTGAAAGGGCTTTAAAACAAACGCTTGATAAGGGCGAACAAGCTCTTCTTTTTCTTAATCGTCGTGGTTATGCACCTTTAACTTTATGCCGAATTTGCGGACATCGTTTTCATTGTACTGATTGTTCAAGTTGGTTGGTCGAACATCGTGCGCAAGGGCAATTGAAATGTCATCATTGTGGATATCATGAACCACTTCCTCAAGCCTGTCCTGAATGCGGGACATTAGATCATCTCGTGGCTTGTGGACCGGGTGTGGAAAGAATTGCAGAAGAAACACAAATGCTTTTTCCTCAAGCGCGATCATTGATTCTTTCAACAGATCTCAAAGGAGGGATTGGGCAATTGCGAAGCGAATTACAAGCCATTGCAAATGGCGATGTGGACATTATTATTGGAACACAGTTGGTCGCTAAAGGACATCATTTTCCCAAGCTCTCTTTGGTTGGCGTTATTGATGCTGATCTTGGTCTTGCCAATGGCGATTTACGCGCAAGTGAACGTACCTACCAGCTGCTTTCTCAAGTTACCGGAAGAGCAGGGCGTGTGGGATTGGAAAGTTTAGGATTATTGCAAACTTATCAACCAGATCATCCGGTCATCAAAGCCTTACTTTCATGCCAGCCAGAAGATTTTTACACACGTGAGATTGCAGCGCGTCAGCATTATCATTTGCCTCCCTATGGGCGGCTTGCCTCTTTGATTGTATCTGCACAACAGCGCCAAGCAGCAGAACATTATGCGCGCGCATTGCGCCAAGCAGCGCCACGGGAGAAAAATATCTCGGTTATGGGACCAGCAGAAGCGCCTTTAGCTCTGGTTCGGGGGCGTTATCGTTTTCGGCTTTTGCTGCAAGGACAGCGCTCTTTTGATATACAAGGGTTTATACGTGCAATGCTTAGCGGTATACCCAAAATGCCCAGTTCCGTTCGGGTTCAAATTGATATTGATCCGCAAAGTTTTTTCTAAAACCAGTCTCGCATAAAGTGAAGGTCCCTTTAGCTTAAGGTGCTTTACTTTAATACTATCTATTCAGAATAAGCATCCAAGCAGCAGAATATGATACATGTGCATTGCATTAAGCAGAGCCACGGGAAAAAATATCTTTGTTATGGAACCAGCAGAAGCGTCTCTTTTATTTGAGGGCGCTATCATTTTGGCTTTTACTCCTTTTTTGTTTTAGGGACAGTATCCTTTTGATAGGCGGATTTTTTTATAATGGCTGATTATAGGGGCTGAAAATGCTTGTAAATACACCAAAAATATCCAAATTTATACGGGTTCAAATTGATATTGATCTATGCTTTTTCTAAAATCAGTGCAATATAGTGCCATATAAAGTGAAGCTATGTAGGCTTAATGAAGGTCGTGTTTTTGATGTTGTTTGACCTTAAAAACTTATGAAGCAGCATTCATAAGATGTATTAGTGCTATACGAGTCGTATCTGCTTTTGTATGCTAGATTAGGGCGAGAGTATTGCATATATCTATTTTATTTATCTTTGACGAGAACATAGACTCATTTGGGAGCGTAAAGGTTAAAATGAGCATTTATCGTTGTCGTCCTTATTTATGGCTCTAGAATTTTCAAAAGCGCCCATAATTATAATTTTATAAATAATAACATATTGATTTATAGTGATAATATGCCGTTATTCGCTTTAGAATTTCAACTATTGTAGGATTCTCTTATTTCAAATCTGTTTATATTGATCAATCAAAACCATTCGTTTGCATGTTACAGATGGGGGAGCTTGTGTCGGGTGAAACTATATAAGAAAGGACTGAAATACCTCATCATTTCAAGTGTTAAGGGCTGTCGTAAAATTGGGAGATGGCAAAGTATGTGATGGTGCCGGCTTGTTCTTTCATAAGTGTAAAGATGAGGCTGCTCAATGGAGTTATCATTATAGCATTTATGGACGCTGTCGTGAAATGGAGATTATCCATTGCTTCACGCTTTTGTTACTTTCGTTCTCTAATGGGGGCACATTCTTCATGTAAAGCTTCATGTAAAGCAGAACGCCCAAAACGGAATATTACAGAACATCTATTGTATTACTGTATTCATATGCTTGTTTAAGCAAATGTTTCTCAGCATGCTCGGATTCATTTTACGATGTTTTTCGAGTGTAGAATGTAAAAGCTTTCATGAATGAAAAAAACGCATTAAGGCTCCCTATCTTTATTTCATAAAGGTATAAAATGGCGCCATTTATTATTTAGCTTTTAGGATTACGAAAGCTCTTGGTACTTGAGAGCGTTTATACGAGGTGTTTTTTCTTTAATCATTTCCTCTTTTGTTTGTGATGGAGCAAGGGAGTGATTTTGATAGAAAGATTTGAAATAAGAGAATCTTTCGATGTTTGGGGCTCATCTGGTATGAAAAATGATACATTATCATTATAAATCAATGCATTGTATGCTTAAAGAGTGTGTTTACAAGAAAATATACTTGGTGAATTTTTTTAAAAGGTGTGGGTATTTGAAGAAAAAAGATCAATTTTTTCTTTAGTTTTTAGGAGGATATTCATTATTTTTTCTTTCTTATCAGTTTAAAAGAATAGACTTTTTTAGTCGCAGTCGCATCTTGTTGAAGGTCTTGAGGTGATAAAGGGAGTGATTTTTAGAGAAGAAGTGTTTTGTTATAGTGGCAAGAGCATTTGAAGCAAAATCAAAGAGAGTGAAAAAATCGCTCAGAGAATGTCAAAAAGAGGCATAAAAAAACTGTGATGCCATCCTGTATATCTAAAAAAAATTCTTTTCAAAAATATTTTGAATATTTTATTAAAATTTTTAAAAAGCAGCGATTTGTGGTGTTGCGAGTCGGCTATGTCTATGCTAGAAACCAAGAGGTTTTTGTTCTAGGTTTTAAGAAGAAGATTCTTAAGATTGAGAATGTCTGTTTCATTTCATCTGATAACTATCAGAGAGTCGCTCAAGGGAAAGAGGCGGTATTTCGTGTCGGATTCATTTTCTCTCATACCGCTGCCGTTGGTAGATCAACGCTATGCGCAAGCGCTTTTTGATTGCGTTCAAGAAGCTGGAAACGTTGAAAAGGTTGAAAAGGCAGTGGAAGATCTTTTGCTTGTTTTGGAGCAAAATAAAGATTTAAAACGCTTTGTGCTTAGTCCATTCTTTTCAGTTAAAGAGCAAATTAAGGTGATGCAATCTGTTTGTGCAAACATCCAATTTGCTGATAAAAACGCAGGTCAGATTATTGGTAATTTTTTACGCGTTATTGCAACAAACCGTAGGCTTAGTGCCGTATTTGGTATTTTACATGCTTTTCAGCGTTGTGTTGCGCGCGCTCGTAGGCAGGTGACTGCGCAAATTATTTCTGCGCGCCCCTTAAGTTCTCAACAAAGACAAGAGTTGTGTGAGGCTTTGGAAGGTGTCGTTGGAGGAAAAGTTTTGCTACACAGCATTGTGGATCCAACAATTCTTGGTGGATTAATCGTTCGTGTGGGGTCGTCTCAAATTGATACGTCTCTTCTCACAAAATTGTCTTCGCTTAAGCTTTCATTGAAAAAAGAGGTCAGCTGATGGATATTAGACCATCTGAAATTTCAAAAATTCTAAAAGAGCAAATCAAAAACTTTGACCAAAAGGCTGAGGTTTCAGAAATTGGTTGGGTTCTCTCTGTAGGGGATGGTATCGCTCGCGTTTATGGTTTGGATAATGTCCAAGCAGGGGAAATGGTTGCTTTTCCAAACGGTGTGCGTGGTATGGCCCTCAATTTGGAAGTTGATAATGTTGGTGTGGTCATTTTTGGCTCAGATCGCGATATTCGTGAAGGTGATTGTGTAAAGCGGTTAGGCGCTATCGTCGATGTTCCTGTGGGGCCCGCTTTGCTGGGGCGTGTGGTTGATGCGTTGGGAAACCCTATAGATGGTAAGGGGCCCATTAAAGCAACGGAGCGTCGTCGTGTCGATGTTAAGGCTCCTGGAATTATTCCGCGTCAGTCAGTGCATGAACCGATGTCGACCGGATTGAAAGCGATTGACGCACTTATTCCTATTGGACGGGGGCAGCGTGAATTGGTGATTGGTGATCGCCAAACAGGAAAAACAGCAATTTTGCTCGATACATTTTTAAACCAAAAACCTTTTCATGAAAAAGGGGCTGGACGAGAGCAAGACAAAGTTTATTGTATTTATGTGGCTATCGGTCAAAAACGTTCGACGGTGGCACAATTCGTTAAAGTTTTAGAAGAACGTGGAGCGTTGGAATATTCTATTATTGTTGCAGCGACCGCTTCTGATCCAGCACCACTGCAATTTATTGCACCTCTTGCTGGATGTGCTATGGGTGAGTATTTCCGTGATAATGGGCAACATGCTTTGATCGGTTATGATGACTTGTCAAAACAGGCGGTGGCGTATCGTCAGATGTCTCTTTTGTTGCGTCGTCCTCCAGGTCGTGAAGCTTATCCGGGAGACGTTTTCTATCTTCATTCGCGTCTTTTAGAGCGGGCTGCGAAGTTGAATGCGGAAAATGGATCTGGGTCACTGACAGCTTTGCCGGTTATTGAAACGCAAGCAAATGATGTTTCTGCCTATATTCCTACAAATGTGATTTCGATTACTGATGGGCAAATTTTTCTAGAGACTAATTTGTTTTATCAAGGAATTCGTCCTGCTGTAAATGTTGGTCTTTCTGTGTCTCGTGTTGGTTCTGCTGCACAAATTAAGGCGATGAAGCAAGTTGCTGGCTCGATTAAAGGTGAATTGGCGCAATATCGTGAAATGGCAGCTTTTGCGCAGTTTGGCTCTGATTTGGATGCGTCAACCCAGCGTCTGTTGAATCGGGGTGCGCGCTTGACAGAGTTGTTGAAGCAGCCACAATTTTCTCCACTCAAAACAGAAGAACAAGTGGTGGTTATTTTCGCGGGTGTGAATGGCTATCTTGATGCTTTGGCGGTTTCTGATGTTGCGCGGTTTGAGCAGGGACTTTTGGTGCTTTTGCGTAGTGATTATCAAGATCTCTTAAAGGCAATTGCTGAGCAAAAGCAAATAACAGACGAGCTGAAAGACAAGTTGATAACTGTTCTTAATACTTATGCGAAAAATTTCTCGTGATGAATTGATGGAATGCTTGAATGGCCTCACTAAAAGATCTTAGAGACCGTATCGCTTCGGTTAAAGCAACACAAAAGATCACCAAAGCTATGCAGATGGTTGCAGCGGCAAGGTTGCATCGTGCTCAAGAGGCAGCGCAGTCTGCGCGTCCTTATGCGAAGAAGATGGCTGATATTTTGACCAGTGTTGCTGCTGATGTAGATGGTGTTGATGCGCCTGCTCTTATGCGTGGTACGGGGCGAGATGATGTGCATCTCTTGGTGGTGTGTACTGCTGAGCGCGGTTTGTGTGGTGCTTTTAATGTGCAAATCGCTCGTCGTGCACGTGAACAGATTAAGGCATTGTTGGCATCTGGTAAAATAGTGAAAATTATCACTGTGGGCAAAAAAGGTGCGGATATTTTATCGCGTGATTACAAAGGTTTGATAATTGATCATATCGATTTGCATGCTGTAAAGCGCATTGGTTTTGCAGAGGCGGTGATGATTAGTCAACGGATTGTTGATTTATTCAATGAAGGCGCTTTCGATGTTTGTACGCTGTTTTATTCTGAATTTATTTCTGTGATTAATCAGCGTCCAACAGCTTTTGGCTTGATTCCGATGATTGCTCCAAAAGCAGCTATTGAGGCAATAGATGTTGAGGAGCAAACCGATCATAGCAAAGGTTCACAATCAATTGTTTATGAGTATGAACCTGATGCGGCTTCTCTTTTAGAGGCGCTTGTGCCACGCAATCTTTCGGTGCAAATCTTTCGGGCTTTGCTAGAAAATGTTGCTGGTGAGATGGGTGCCAAGATGACAGCTATGGACAATGCATCGCGCAATGCGGGTGAAATGATTAATAAATTGACGGTAGCTTATAATCGTCAACGTCAGGCACAGATTACGACAGAACTGATCGAAATTATTGCGGGCGCTGAAGCGCTTTAAATGGAAAAGGTAAGGATTGATGGTAAAAGCAGTAACCTCAAGCAAAGGAATAGAAAAAGGTGAAAAAAAGAAATCAGCTGCTCGTTCCGGCGTGAAAAAAGCCGCTTCGAAGTCTCAAGTGGATGTAAAGGCTTCAGCGGATGTAAAGGCTTCCTCTGCGCCTGCGCGTAGTGCAGCTAAAGAGACACCTGTAAAAAAAGATGCATCCGCAAAAAAAGAAGAGCGTGCAAAAGGCGCTGTTGGTGAGATCAAGCAGATTATTGGTGCTGTCGTTGATGTGCAATTTGAAGGTGAATTGCCAAATATTCTTAATGCATTAGAAACAGACAATTTAGGCAATCGCTTGGTATTAGAAGTTGCGCAGCATTTGGGTGAAAATACTGTGCGTACGATTGCTATGGATACAACCGATGGGTTGGCGCGTGGCCAAAAGGTTGTGGATACAGGCATGCAAATTAGCGTTCCTGTAGGAGAAGCAACATTGGGACGTATTATGAATGTGATTGGAGAGCCGGTGGATAATGTGGGACCAATTCCTGCAACCAAAACGCGTTCGATTCACCAAGAGGCACCTGCATATGTTGAGCAATCAACCATTTCAGAAATTCTCGTCACCGGTATTAAAGTTGTGGATTTGTTAGCTCCTTATTCTAAAGGAGGTAAAATTGGCTTGTTTGGTGGTGCTGGTGTTGGAAAAACCGTTCTCATTATGGAGCTTATAAACAATATTGCAAAGGCACATGGTGGCTATTCTGTATTTGCTGGTGTGGGAGAACGTACACGTGAAGGAAATGATCTTTATTATGAAATGATCGAAAGCCGCGTGAATGTGAATCCAAAAGAGAATAATGGTTCAACGGAAGGGTCAAAGTGTGCCCTTGTTTACGGGCAAATGAATGAACCACCAGGAGCGCGTGCGCGTGTCGCTCTTTCAGGATTGACAATTGCAGAAAGTTTCCGTGATGAAGGACAAGACGTTCTTTTCTTCGTGGATAATATTTTCCGTTTCACGCAAGCTGGTGCTGAAGTGTCAGCGCTTTTAGGACGTATCCCTTCTGCTGTGGGCTATCAACCAACTTTGGCAACAGATATGGGGGCTTTGCAAGAGCGTATTACCAGTACGAAAACAGGCTCTATTACCTCTGTGCAGGCTATTTATGTTCCGGCTGATGACTTGACTGATCCGGCACCTGCGGCATCTTTTACCCATTTGGATGCAACAACTGTTCTTTCGCGCTCTATTGCGGAAAAGGGAATTTATCCGGCGGTTGATCCGCTTGACTCTTTCTCGCGTATGTTAGATCCATTGATTGTAGGGGAAGAGCATTACACTGTTGCTTGTCAAGTGCAAACCATTTTACAACGTTATAGAGCGCTTCAGGATATTATTGCTATTCTTGGAATGGATGAACTTTCTGAAGATGACAAATTGCTGGTGGGACGGGCGCGTAAAATTGAACGTTTTCTTTCGCAACCTTTCCATGTTGCGGAAGCCTTTACTGGTTCGCCAGGGAAACTCGTTCCTTTAGAAGAGACGATTAAAGGCTTTAAAGGTCTTTGTGCTGGCGATTATGATGATTTGCCAGAAGCTGCTTTTTATATGGTTGGTTCGATTGATGAAGCACTTGAAAAAGGAAAGCGTCTTATGGCGGAGGCGTCTTAGTGAGAAGCTTCTTGTTCAAGAGAAAACTGTCATGGATGTTTTTCGTTAAAAAGGATAAGTCGTTGAAGAAAACAGAGAGTCCTTATATCGGGTATTGTGGAGACTTTTGTGGAAAACAATAGAGAAGAGCATTTTTTATTTGAGCTTGTATCGCCTGAAAAAATTGTGTTTTCAGAGCAGGTAGTGTCTGTTGTTCTTCCTTCAGCCTCAGGTTCTTTGACAGTTATGGCGCATCATGCGCCATTGGTGGCAAGCATTGTGTTGGGTAGTGTGCGTGTTCGCACCTCTTTGGGTGAAAAATTATTTGCTGTATGCGGGGGCGTTGCAAATATTACCTTTTCGGGCTGCTCTTTATTGGTAGAGCACGTTGTGGCTGTAGAGCATCTTTCTTTTGATGTATTGGAACAGCGGATTTTGCAGGTCCAAGCGACATTAGAAGGGGGGACAAGAGATGAGGATAATCATAAAATAGAGGCTTTTTTCCAGCAATTGTCAGCTGATGGTGCTGTGTTGATAGAAGCGTAGCAGCGTATACAGGAAAAAGGTGACATGAGCGGAAAAAAGAGTACGGTTGTGTTTGCTAAAAGGGGTGGAAAACCTTTTCCTCGTCCTGGTCGTATTTTTGCAGGACCTTTGCCAAAATGTTTTGTTTATATTTTTGCTTCTCTTATTTTGCAATGGGCTTATGGTTTAGGGGCTAATATTGTTCAGTCTAACATTGTCCATCTTACGGGTGATTTTCACGCAACTTTAACCGAGACAACATGGTTGGTAGCGGCTTATATGGCGCCAAATGTGAGTGTAGCGATTATGTTGATCAAAATCCGCTATCAATTTGGGTTGCGTGCTTTTGCTGAATTATCAATCCTTGGCTTCGTTTTGGTTTGCGTGTTGCAACTCTTTGTTACGGATTTGCGTTCTGCATTGATTATTCGCTTTTTTGCTGGGATTGCTGCTGCGCCTTTGGCTTCGCTTGCGCTGCTTTATATGATGGAGGCTTTTGCTCCAGCAAAGAAGTTTACTATTGGTCTTAGTTTGAATTATATGAATGCGGCTTTAGCGGCGCCTTTATCACGTTTGATTTCTCCTGATTTGCTGGAAAATGGTGGCTTTTCCAGTCTTTCCGCTCTGGAAATGGGGTTGGTTCTCATCAGCTTGGTCTGTATCTATACTTTGCCTCTAACGCCTGTTGTCCGCAGTAAGGTTATTCAAAAGTTAGATTGGATAAGTTATGGTTTGATTGCTCTTGGTCTTGGATTAAATGCCGTGATTATGTCTGTTGGCATATTGTATTGGTGGTATGAAGCACCATGGATTGGTTGGGGGCTTGCACTTGCTATTTTCTCGTTGGCTATTGCTATTATTATTGAGCTTAATAGAGAAAAACCATTGATTGATTTACGTTGGATTTTCAGTAAAGAAATGGTCCAATCTGTTTTTATTTTATTGATCTTTCATGTTTTTTTGTTAGAGCGGTCAAATTTGCCCGTAGGTTTTTTTAATCTTTTTGGTTTGCTTAATCGTGAGATGGCGCCCATGTATCTTGCGGTGACATTGGGTATTCTGTTAGGGGGGGCTGTTTGTGTCTTTTTTTTACGGGCGGGGCGTGAAGATTATTTTTATTTGTTATCTTTAGGTTGTTTGGCGCTGGGAGCTTATTTAGACAGTCGTGTAAACTATTTAACACGTCCGAAAGATATGATGTTGAGCCAAGGGTTGGTGAGTTTTAGTTATGCACTTTTTTTGCCTCCTGCTCTTTTCAAAGGGTTTGTGATCGCTGGTGAGCGAGGACCGCGTTATGTTTTGAGTTTTATTGCGGTTTTTTTGCTAACGCAAGTGACAGGGGGATTGATGGGATCGGCTTTTTTTGGCAGCCTACAGTTTTATTTTGCCCATAAAAACTTTGAGTCCTTAACACAAAATATTGTTGTGACTGATCCGCTTATTTCTGGTGAGATGAATACTTTGTTTTCGCCTTCTTATGCTACTTCTGTCCCTCATGGCTTAGGGAGTGAACAGGGAACTTCTCTGTTGATAGAAAAATTTAAGTTAACAGCAAATATTTTTGCTTATGATGACGTTTTTCGGCTTTATTTTTATATTTCAATGGTTGTATTCATTATCTTTCTTGTCACAATAGTTGTTAAGTCATGCTCTTTGCGGGCGTTAGAAAAGTAGAGTGATGGTATAGAAGAGGGGTGCAAAAAAATGATAAAAGCATTACGGTCAAAAGCTACGATTGTTGCATTCCTGTCAGGTATTACGGGTGTTTTGCTAATTTTGTGGGCTTGGAGACTTCCTCCTTTTGTAAATAACATTCAAATAACGGATAATGCTTCCATTAAGGGCAATGTTACTTTGGTTAGTTCACAGATCTCTGGGGTGATTGCACGGATTTATGTGCAAGATTATCAACGTGTTGAAAAAGGAATGCTGCTTTTTGAGCTTGATGATTCTCTTTTTCGTCAGCAGCTTGCACGGGCACAGGCTGTTCTCGATTCAAAAAATGCAAAACTGGCAAGTATTGAATTGCAAGCTCAGATTTTACAGGGAGAAGTTAATGCTGCAGAAGCGGAATTAGCGCGTTCACGAGCATTCTCTAATGTTGTTTCTGATAGTAAAAAGTTAGGCTTTGGTGATGCGGCAGTTTCTGTTTCTCGCCCTCTTTCACAACTCTTGGCAGCCCTAGAAACAAAACGACAATTGCAAAAACAATTAAATCTTGAAAAACAAAGTTTACAGTCAGAAGTTGCGGGAGCAAAGGTGAGTGTTGAGTTGGCAAAACTTAATCTCGATCACACAAAGATTTTATCTCCTAGAACAGGCTATATTGGATTGGTTGGCGCTAGGGTAGGGCAATATGTTATGCCGGGTACGCAATTGGTCTCTGTTATTTCTGATGACATTTGGATTATTGCTAATTATAAGGAAACGCAACTTTCTCAGATGCGTGTGGGACAACCGGTTGTTTTTTCTGTTGATGCATTGAACAACAAAAAGTTAACGGGGCGTGTGGTTCGTTTTGCTCCAGCGACAGGTTCAGAGTTTTCATTGTTAAAAACAGATACGACAATTGGTAATTTTATCAAAATTGCGCAACGTATTTCAGTACGGATTTCTTTAGATCCTGGGCAGGAGGGAATTGAAAAGCTCATTCCTGGGATGTCTGTGGTTACGTATGTGGATACTTCGCAGCGGGTCGATTCTGGAGGATAAATTTTGGGTTTTTTCAGTTTAATTCTTGTGCCATTTACTTATAGCAAATGGGTATTCACATTGGAAGATTTCGTTTGGTTTTTTATAATACATCTTTTAAAGCTCTTAGGCTTCTTATACTTCTATATCATGATGTCAATTAATGTTCCTTAGAATATTAAAGCGCATGCATCTTTACTCACTTCCATTTCTTTTGAACTAACTCAGTAGCGGGATGGATGAAAACTTATCTTTTGGAGGAAAGTGTAAAGTTAGGGGGAAAGACGTAAATTTTATATTTTGTAAACTATAAAAAATGCCCGCTTTGAGTCGGGCATTAAAAGGGAAGGTTGTTGGTTGTGTTGTTAATTTTTACGGATCAGCAAGAAGCTTACTAAAACGACTCCTGCTGCTAGTGCGAGGGTTTTTTTAGGATTTTCTTTCGCTTTTTTCTTTAATTCTGTAGCATGTTCGTTGAGGTGATAAAGCGCGTGACGGCCTTTTTGTTTCCATGTGTTAAACAGCTCAGAAATGTTTTCAAAGCTATCATTTTGAGAACTCCAATGATTTACGGGGACCAGCTCTCTTTTTAATTGTGCTATACGTTTTTTAATTTTAGCATTTTTGGCGTTGGGTGAAAATAGACACATTTATTGACTCCTTCATGTGTTAAATTGTTGCGTGACAGTTGGAATTGTGTTTGGGGTTTTGCTATAACGGCTTGAAAATTGAAAGGTTGCATTGATAATGCCGCGCGTGGGTGAGATGAGAATTAAGAGTTTGGGTTTAATGAGGAATTTCTTAATGTGCTCGAGTTCATTTCATGATGGTGTTTGTTAAGGATGTGAGGTAAAAAATTTTACAAAATGGTGTAGAATTCATTCTATCATCTTTATTTCATAAAGATGTAAGTCGGTGTCTTCATTTTTTTGTTTGTTTAAAGTGTTGGGATAGCTTTTAGTACTTGAAATAGTTTATAAAGAATTTTTATCTACATGTTCTCTTGCGGCTTTAGGAGAAGTGGTATTGATTGATTCAATTAAGAAGATTTAAAATGAGAAAATCTTACGATATTTGGGTTTTCTATTCAAATTTGTAAAAAATAGATTATTATAAATCAATGTGTTGGATTAATTTGGCGGTGTCTTTCATGCAATTTTTAAAAATTGCGCTTTGATAGGCGTTATCTGTTGTGTTGTAAAACACGTTTTGCGATGACGTGGATGTACGGTATCGGCATGCAACTTAAAAATACAGTATTGTCTCTGTTTGGTTTCGGTTTCTTTTTGAATCACCCAAGTGTAGAAGTATAAACTTGAACAGAAGTAGTAAAACTTATCCGGTGCGTCTATAGGATGAATCGCACCTATGAGTTGAATTGCATCAGTGGTTAGTAGGTGGAACCTTTTGAGAGTAATCTGTTAAGATTGGGGGGCGGTGTAATTTTCGTCCTTTGAAGCGCGGAGGAAGTCAATGTAAATGATGATTGATAGCGCAGGTTTTAAAAATTTGAGGACTTGATGAGTACGACCTATTTTTTATCTAAACCACTTGAGCGTCGTCGGTCTATTGGTGTTGCTGTTGGTGATGTGATCGTTGGGGGGCAGAGCCCGATAGTTGTACAGTCAATGACCAATACGGATACGGCTGATGTTGATGAAACTGTTGCTCAAGTGGCTGCTCTTTGGCAAGCTGGTTCACAATTGGTTCGGATTACTGTTGATCGTGATGAAGCGGCGGCAGCTGTACCAAAAATACGGGAGCGATTGGAGAGGTTAGGATTTTTTGTACCATTGGTTGGGGATTTTCATTATATTGGACACAAGCTTTTATCTGAGCATCCTGCGTGTGCTGAGGCGCTTGCAAAATATCGCATCAATCCTGGAAATGTTGGTTTTGGCGCAAAAAAAGATCGTCAATTTGCAGAAATTATTGAGATTGCTTGTCGGTATCATAAACCTATTCGCATTGGCGTGAATTGGGGCTCTCTTGATAATGCGTTGTTAACACGGCTTATGAATGAAAATGCACAGCAAGAAAATCCTTTATCGGTTGCTGAAGTGATGCGGGAAACTGTTGTGCAGTCTGCTCTGCAATCGGCTCTTTGGGCTGAAGAGATGGGATTGGGACGTGATAAAATTATTCTTTCTGCTAAAGTGAGTGATGTTCAAGATCTTATTGCTGTCTATACCACCTTGGCGGCACGTTGTGATTATGCTCTTCATTTGGGATTAACGGAAGCTGGGATGGGAACAAAGGGCGTTGTTGCTTCTTCGGTGGCTTTGGGTATTTTATTACAGCAAGGTGTTGGCGATACGATACGAATTTCCTTAACACCAAAACCTGGTGGTGATCGGACACGAGAAGTAAAGGTGGGGCAAGAACTTTTGCAAGTGATGGGTTTTCGGCAATTTTTGCCCGTGGTTGCGGCTTGTCCTGGTTGTGGGCGCACAACCTCAACGGTCTTTCAACAATTGGCGCAAAAAATTGAAGCAGATTTATACAAAAATATGCCTATTTGGCGTGAAAAATACCCTGGCGTTGAAAGTTTGAAGGTTGCCGTGATGGGATGTATCGTCAATGGACCGGGGGAGTCAAAACATGCGGATATTGGAATCTCTTTGCCTGGAGTGGGGGAAAGTCCTGCGGCACCTGTTTTTATTGAGGGACAAAAGGTAAAAACTTTGCGGGGTGATCACATTGCTGAAGAATTTGAAGCGCTTTTGAGTGATTATATTCATACACGCTTTGGACAGGGTTGAAATAAATTCTTGGAGTGCATTTTTTCTTCATTAAAGGCTGTGTTTTTGCTTGTAAATCAATATCAGTCTTCATTGTGGTTGCATGTTGAGAACAAGATGATTATTCATAAATTGAGGCGCTTCTTCATTGGTTTCAAGCATTTCTCCTTGATAATACTGTTTTCAAACAGATCCAATAGCAAACTAAACGTGACATTATTTCCAGAAATTTTCAGGATATCAAATTGATAGGATTGGAGATCCGCATAGCGGCTATTGCCATATTTGTCATAAAATTTAAGCTTTTATCTTTATATAAAAGGATGTATTGACACCTTTCGTGGCGTTATTGGGGAATAGATGACAAATATATTAGCGTTTGGATTTTTGTTTAACGGTATAAGAATTTTAACAGGTGCCTTTATTGTATTTTATATGCTTGAAAAAGGGCTAACTCTTATTGATATCGGGATCATTAAGTCGTTTCAGGCTTTTATTATGATGGTTACAGACATTCCTCTGGGATATTTTGCCGATAGAAAAAGTTATAAAATATCGATCGTTTTGGCAGCGGCTTTTGCTGCTACATGGCTATGTCTCATGGGATTTTCTACAAGCTTTTATGGTTTTCTTTTGGCAGAATCTTTTAATGCCTTATCGCTGACATTGATTGCTGGGGCTTATAATGCTTTACTTGTTCAATATGCAAAAGCAAAAGTGACATCGACTAAAAAAGTGCTTGGTTCCAGCTCTCAATATAATTACATCGGCATGTTTATATTCAGTTTAATTGGCGCATATTTTGCTGATTATTCTAGCCAATATATATGGTATATCGCGGCGTTTTTAATGTTGATGACAACACTATTTGGTTTGTTTTTTCTTGATGACCTGAAGGGAGAGAAAAAAACAAATAAAGCGAATTCTCTCATTTATGATGCTAAAGAGATGTTGTCTATTTTTATTAAAGTTCCTTATATCTCTTTATGCTTTTATTTTTCACTGATCTTTTTCAATATATTCTCGCAGTATTGGCAGTGGATATTTAAAGATCATAATATTAATGTCACTTATTTTGATCTTGGTGTGACATTTTCACTGATATTGCTCTCTCAGCTCTTGGCTAGTTTTCTCTTTACAAAACTAAGTGAAAGGGTGAATTTTGTTTTATTGCTGTTTCTTTTGGTTTCACTGATTTTTACAGTGGTTTTCTTTGAGCCGAAAAAAGAAATTGCTGTTATTTTAGTCTGTATGATTTTTTACTTAATTAAGTATACATATCTGCGTGTAGAAGTTGTTTTGCACGATAGTATTAGTGATCATTTCAGGGCTACATATGAATCTTTCTTGTCAACTGTTGGGAGATTTAGCTTATTGGTATTTTTTTACATGAGTGCGTATATGGTTGATATATTTGGCTTTTTCTCTCTCGTTTATGTTTTTGGTATCTATTTATTGGTTTATCTGTTGGCAATGTTTTTTTTAGAAGGAGCCCTAAAGAAATCTCAGTGAAAATAGTAACGTATTTCACGTGTGTTTCATGGGGTTTATAGTGGATCAAGGCTTTTATTTATTAAGGCGCATCATTGTTTTTGCATGTTGAATGGGAAAGCAGAATGTTATCCGTTATTCTTATTTCAAATCTATGTATGTTGAAGCAATCAAAGTCATCTGCTTGTACGTTATAAATGGGCGTGGCATCACAATCATTAAAAAAATAAAAATGCTTCTCATGAATATTGCACCAAGAGTTGCTGACAAGATTGGACGCTGATAAAGAAAATGATTGTGCTGGATTATATGCTTATTAAGGAATGGTGATGGAGCAGTTTTCCCATTTTCATTGGTTACTTGCTGGTAACACTTTATCTCATTAGAGCTCATTAAGCAGTCGGACAATTTTAGCCTGTTCAAAAAGGCTTTCCTCATGACCGATTTTATTGTTGATATATCTAACGCGTTTTATTTCTGTTTCCTTTAAAATATGAATGATCTTGTTGAGATAACGGCATCTTTCATTCTCATTTTTGAGTATTTTCTCTTTGGTTGTGGTCTCTGTATTGGTATTGTTGGGATGTACTCGCGTGGATAGTCTAGAGCAGTACAATAAACTTTACGAAGAATAGATAAATGGAAAATAAGAGGCTTTTGAACATTTTCAAAAACAAGAGCAAGCAAGAAACTTCGTATATAGCCGTGGTTATCAGAATATAGCGCTCAAATTTGATATTATATGGCATCATCACAGACTTATTGTTTTATGTGGACGCTTTGTTAATTTATTGCGCGGTGAATTATAATGAGGAGATGTCATGGGCAATGTTTCCTAATGTCATAAGCAGTTTGCGTTATGACTATAATTGGAGAGAAAACAATTTTATTTGGGCATATAATATGTCTATGAACTCTACGGATCCCATGATTGATTATGCGAAAAAATTTCTTAATTCTTCAAGCGGAAATGGCATTAGCTCAATAACACAAGTTATTGACCTTGTGTCTAGTATGGAAGCTTGTCATAATGAAAACACTAAATAAATAGCGGGTTTTTGTATAGAGCTCAATACGATATATGACATGATGAAACCAAGAAAAACTTACAAATGACATTTAATGGGTAATGGGCAAAATTCTCTCGAAGGATATTAAATGGCTATGATACTCTATTGATCGTCACGATATTTTCTTAGCCATGTTGCATGTTTTTTGTTATGTCTTCAAAAGATGGACGCATTTTCCAGCTTTGGCAACAGGCATAGGTTCACTTACAATGATGCTCTTCATCTTAATAAGAAAATTTCACTTAAAGGAGGAAATTTACACTTAGCTTGAAAAAAGTACTTATTATAAATTAAATTGCGCTATTATATTAATAATAAGGCCTTTTTTATCTTTCTGTTTCAATGATCATTCTCTGTTTAATCTTATCAATTCTCTTTTTATGCGATGAATTGAATAAACGAGATAAAGAGCGTGACGAATTAAAGTTCTACAGTGATCGTGATTATTATTAAATTGAAATTATTCCATAGTTTTGTAAAAATGTTTCTACTTTTGAAGGAGCGCGCCGACACTATCATTCACTTTGCTGTCCCCTAATGTTGCTACAGCTCTTGGCTCTTGAGACGATTCATAAGAGGTATTTTTTAATCCGTTCTTTGATGTTTTTCCCCACGCGGCTTTCTCCGTTTGTGAGGTGCAAGCAAATGATTTTGATTGATTCAACATACACAGATTGAAATGAAAAAATCCTACGGTATTCAGAGTTCTAATTCAATATGAATAACGCTGAATTATCATTATAAATAAATTATTTGTAGCTTTTTTGCGAAGAAAAGAGAGATTAGTAATAATACTGCTTTGGTCTTTCGTTCTATTGAAATTGATGACTTTATTTATCCTATTATGCCGTAATACACTGTCATTTGAGGGGAGGTGAAGGTTGTCTGTTTGACACATTAAATATTTTAAAAATTGCATGGTGAATATTCTTAAGTCTTGTTTATCGAGTCTTTAGTTTAAGTGAATCGCATGCGTGGAAAGCTAGAGGAACTTACTCGGTTAAGAATCTAGACTGTTTACAGAGCAGATTGGGTTAAAAAACTTTGTTCTTTGAGGGTGGCATAAAAATCAAAATAGCCATTGTGTTCATTTTTTTCTGATATTTTAAATACGGGCTTCAAAAAAATGATGCTTGAACTAAACAACGAGTACTTTTGTAAAAGTGTTTTTAGAGATCAAGCAATACACGAGTGAATTTACAGAATGTAACCATATTTGATCTTCTATAACAAGATAGCGTGGAAAGGCATAAAAATTACGATTCTCTACTGAGGGCATTTACTTAGGGCATTGTACTTCTTTTATTGTTTTTTACGGGTTTATAAAATGCCTTGTTTGATACTTATCCTGTTTATTTTTTGCCTTATCGTTAGAAGATTAAAGACATGAAGGAGAAAACGAGTTTTCTTCTTTTTGATCGTTTTTATTCGGCTTTAAAGCATCCACGGTAATATCTTTTAAAGCATGGTGATTACGCATTGTTTCACATTTTCTTTCGTTCATTCTTTAAAGGAAGGTATTTTTCATGCAAAATGAAATGCCCAGAATGCACTTGTGTTATAAATTCACGCGGCTTATTTTAATGAAATCCCTCTCAAGATTTGTCGCACCCATTTCATGATAAGAACTATAATGGAGATTAATGGTAACGTTTCTTTGAAAAGTCTATTATGCATTCAACAAAGGTGATGGTTTACACTATGTGCAATGGAGCGGATGGAGTTTAATTTTTGCGTATTGCGCTAAAGTGTGCTGCTTGTTGGAGGGGGAGTGCTTTAGCGCCAAAAGGATGTAAGAATGCTTCTGCTTTACTGATGAGTGTATCACGCTTTTTTTGGGTTTCTTCAATGCCATAAAGATGAACAAAAGTTGCTTTTTGTGCCGTTTCATCTTTCCCAGCAGTTTTTCCTAGGGTTTGCGTGTTGGCGGTGACATCAAGAAGGTCATCGGTTAATTGAAAGGCTAAACCAAGATAGGTACCAAAATCAGTAAGCTTTTCGGTTAATTCTTTAGATGCATTGCCAATGATGGCGCCTGCTTGGCAAGCAAAGCTTATCAAGGCTGCTGTTTTCATGTGTTGTAGAGTGATGATGTCACTACTTCCTTGCGGTTTTTTTTCAGCTGCAAGATCCAGCATTTGTCCACCTAACATACCGCCAAGTCCTGCCGATTGTGCAAGAGACGTGATCAGTTTGATTCTAATGTCTGTAGATAAAGTACTGGCTTTATGGGCAATGATTTCAAAGGCAAATGTTAAGAGAGCATTGCCTGCTAGAATTGCTGTTGCTTCGTCAAATGCTATATGGACGGTGGGTTTTCCACGCCGGAGTATATCGTTATCCATAGCGGGAAGATCATCATGAATGAGCGAATAACAATGGATACATTCTAAGGCACATGCAACATCAAGAGAATGTTCTACAGGGATATCAAAAAGTGCAGCGCTTTGAATCACAAGAAAAGGACGCAGGCGTTTTCCACCGTTCAGCACGCCATAG
Source organism: Bartonella sp. MR168JLCBS (assembly GCF_042194175.1). Taxonomy (NCBI): domain Bacteria; kingdom Pseudomonadati; phylum Pseudomonadota; class Alphaproteobacteria; order Hyphomicrobiales; family Bartonellaceae; genus Bartonella; species Bartonella sp. MR168JLCBS. The sequence goes on from NZ_JBHIMP010000001.1 coordinate 366,562, forward strand.
CGCATGGCTTTGATTAAGTTTTTAGGGCGTGAAATTTCACCATTTTGGATTTGATCACTTAACAGGGTATCAAGCCGCTTTTCAACGGTGTGTCCATGTTTTGCAAGAAGGGTAGTAAATTCGTGCATTCTTGCTTCCTTTGTTTTTACAAAAATGAAATTACGAAGTTTTAAAGAGAAATGTTGTCGCTTTTTCTTGTTTTCATAAATTGGCGTCGTTTTTTATTAAAAATCAATTTCTCTTTTTATCCGTATCTCTATTGTATGTGCAAATCCCTTTTTAAGCCAAATAAAAATTGAATGAAGGTCTTATGAGAATGCTTTCATTGGCGTATAAAATTTTCAAATTTTGCGGTGTTTTTGATATTCATTTGATCATTTTGACATCATTTTTGATAAAAAGAAGGTCATTTTTGGTAAGAGGAGGAGCATTTTGACATTGCCTCTTCTTGTTTATCAGTGTATAACATCTTAAAATTTTATGGTGTTTTTAAATGAAGCATTGTCATTTTTGACATTGCTTTTTCTGTTTTAATGGATTTGGAGTGTCTTTTTATGGCTGTACCTAAACGAAAAACCTCTCCAGCGAAGAGGGGCATGCGCCGTTCGGCTGATGCTCTGAAGGCGCCGACTTATATCGAAGATAAAAATTCTGGTGAATTACGTCGTCCTCATCACATTGATTTGAAAACGGGAATGTATCGCGGGCGTTCCGTTTTAGTGGTTAAAACTTTAGCGTTTTATCTCTTTTCCAGTAGTAAACTTCTTTTGATTCATGAGTGAATGCACGTTTGTGGCGTGCATTTTCGCTTTAAGGTGGATGTTGAGGTCTCCTTGTGTCGCCCTTATCACATTGATTTGAAAACGGGAATGTATCGCGGGCGTTCCGTTTTAGTGGTTAAAACTTTAGCGTTTTATCTCTTTTCCAGTAGTAAACTTCTTTTGATTCATGAGTGAATGCACGTTTGGAGCGTGTATTTTCGCTTTTTCTTGAGAACATGTGTAAGGCTTGGCCATAGAAAAATGATTCTATTGTGGGAGATGATTTTTTTGTTTTTTTGAGAGGCTATAAAGGATTGCTTGTGTCAGTGTCTTTTATGATGATTTCGTTAAGAGCTGGGGTATTGATATAAGTTAGGTCAGGAATGGAATCATTTTGTATCGCACTTAATTTTTATTGACTGTAGAGGGAATCCTATTAAACCGTAAAATATCGTCGTTTAAGGTGGTTGACCCATGTAAGGCTTTAAGCATACCGGTGTTTTTTATGAGAATATTTAAGGCAATGGTTTGTCTATAGGCTTATATTGTGACATGTGATTCCCCATAAAAAAATAGAGATTTACATCACATTGATTTATAAAGATCATTCGTTTTTTTTGCGTCTTGAATGAAAGATCTATCGTAGGATTTTCTCATTTCAAATTTCGCTCATGTTGAATCAATGGCAATCACTTGCTTTTCGGTCATAAGTGGGGCTGGTATGTGGGTAAAAACTCTATAAGAAAGGACAAAATGTCTATAATGAATACTTTCAAATGTAAGGATTTTTGTAATATTGGGGGTTAGTGTATGCTGATACCAGGGTGTTTTCTTATAAGCAGAAAAGAGAAAACCGTTACAAGACAGAAGGTGTACACATTCAATAATCTTTAGTGCTTTTGATGATAAAGGCACATGAGACTTTTCTATGAATATCACGCTTTCTTTTTATATTTTTGAACTAAGAATTGTCCATATATTTTTTCTTATTTTTGTGAATATAAGGGATTTGTTACGAACAGCTTGTAAAAATAAGTAAACTTAGAACCAGATGTTTTATGTATGGGGTTGAGCGAGGTATTTTATCAAAGCCGGTATGACTCTCCAGTTCATCGCTGGTTTATGAATGGTTTTATGGTGTTGCTTACCTAAGTTTGTGATTTTTTTGTTATCTGTTCATCAATATCTAATCTTTAGCGGTCTGTTTAAAACAGAGGTTAAGACTTTTAAGAGTTCTATGAATCGTTTTAGATTTTGTATGTCCGATTGGAGTAAGAATATTGCGTATATCTCGTAATCTCTGAAATGAGAATATAACCTCATTTTGGAAAAATATGAAGTTGCAAGGGGCAATATCAACGCTCATTTGTATTGTTATTTTTTTAAGTTAGCTTTACAAACTTTCAAAAGTATTTGGAATGCCTGTTACAGAATGGAGATAATGGTTTATTTCATGCTTTTGTTTATCGCGTTCTTTAATGGGGAATGCTTCTCATGCAAAATAGAGCGCCCAAGACAAAATATGCTTATGTTGTACTGTCACGCGTTTTTTTTAAAAGAAATATTTGTTGCATCCATTTTATGACGGCGTTTTTGAATGTTATAATGGTTTTGTAGAAGGGTAAATGGTAAAGTTTCGGTGCAGTGTATAAACGGCACTATGATCTTTACGCTTAATGAAAAAGCAAGCCCGCATCCTTACACATCTTGCCAGATTCCAATGTTGGTATATCCTTTGGTGCTTGAGACGGTTCTACTAGCTCTTTTTGTACAGTTTTTACTCACAGATCAGCTCCGCTTGCGACCGAAAAGCAAGTGATTTTGATTGATTCAACATGAGAGAAATTTGAAATGAGAAATCTTACGATACTCAAGATTCTAATTTAATATGAATAATGCTAGATTATGATGATTAATCAATTTGTTATCTATGAAGCAAGCAAATAGGGAGAAGGAATTTGTCGAAAAGTTAGATTGTTTATAGGTTGGCGCAGGTTAAGAAACTTTGTCCTTAAGGGCAGAGAGGATGTTAAAAAAATAAAACCAGCAAAAGCTGGTTTTATCAAAATATCTCATTATGATGAAAGAGTGTGTTATGCAGCGTAGACAGCTTTACTGCTTTCATCTGTTTCTTCTCTCTCAGTTTTAAATTCGCGTTTCGGTTTGTTGGAGAGATGCATCTCTATGAGATTGATAGCTTCTGTTTCAGAAAGACTATTAATAACCGCAATTTCGCGGGCCATTCTTTCAAGAGCAGCTGTATAAAGTTGGCGCTCAGAGTAAGATTGTTCAGGCTGTAGATTAGAGCGGAAAAGATCACGGACCACTTCGGCGATACAAATAAGATCTCCTGAGTTGATTTTAGCATCATATTCTTGCGCACGACGTGACCACATGGTTCGTTTAACGCGTGCTTTTCCACGTAAAACTTTTAAGGCGCGGTCGACAGAATCACTAGCAGATAATTTACGCATTCCAACGGAAAGGGCTTTTGCAATGGGGACTTTGACATCCATCTTATCTTTCGCGAAATGAATGACAAAAAGTTTTAATTTATGTCCTGCAACTTCTTGATCTTCAATCGCTATAATTTGTCCTACTCCATGCGTAGGGTAGACTATATATTCAGAGGTTGCAAATTCTTTGGTCTTGGAAGACGTTCCATGTTGGGATGCCATAATTTTAGTTTACTCCCTTATGATCAACAAATGTATCGGAAAACAGGTTATAAACCTGAGGGTTGAGTTTTCTTTAACCAAGTATATTGTACCAATTAAGCGAGCATAAAAGCCGAGTACTTTTAAATCCAAAAAAAATACATCGCTTTACTATAAAAAGCAAAGAAAAATACTTAGAAAGATGATCATGTTAAAATAACATTAACATCAAACTTCCAAAGAATCAATCATTTCGCTTAAGGATTTTTTTATTTTTACAAGAGAAGTCTTTCAATTGTTGGAGGAGGAGGGTGTACACTGTATCATTACTCTTCGCCGCTTCCTGGATTTTCTGAAAAATACTTTTCTAATTTATTTGGAACGCCATCCATTTCTTTTGCTTGAGGAAGAGGATCTTTTTGGGTGGTTAGATTAGGCCATTTGTCTGCATAATGAAGATTAAGTTCTAACCACTTTTCTAATCCTGGTTCTGTATCAGGTAAAATCGCTTCTGCTGGGCATTCTGGCACACAAACACCACAATCGATGCATTCGTCTGGGTGGATAACAAGCATGTTTTCCCCTTCATAAAAACAATCAACAGGGCAGACTTCAACGCAATCCGTATATTTGCAGTGAATGCAGTTGTCGGTTACTACGTGGGTCAAGATCAAACTCCATTTGTTATTTTAATTCTCTTTAGAGGAAAGTGTGTGCGTGTTTTTATGATTGGTGAGTTGATCGCGTAGTATAGCTAGTTTTGCAAAAGGTGAATCAGGATTAAGGCGCTTTTCTTTTTGAAAAGGCTTATGATTTGCATGTTTGCCTTGGGATTTGTGGAACTTATGAGAGCGTTTTGTTTGTGATAGCGCTTCTTGAGGGGAATTTTCATTTGTGTGTTCCCCTTTTTTTACAGCGCTCTTCGATTTATTTTGCCACTTATTTCCTAATTTATCACGTTTTTTTTGCGCGTGGTGATGAAATTGATGTCTATAATGCCATAGTAAAATAACTTTATCTTCTTCTGTAGGGAGAGGGGTTTTGGCAAAATTCCCAACAGGTTCAGCCGCCGGTAAACGATTGGTTTTATGGGGATGTTTTTCAATACCAGAGGATAAAGTATTTGGGTATGAGGTATTTTTTTCTTCTTGTGTTGTTTCTGAATCGCTTATTGTTTTCCATTGACTGCCAACGCATTCTGCTGCGGGAACATCTTGCATTGTCTCATTGATAGGGGAAGAGGCTTGGTGTGCAAGGAGATTTTGTTCAAAAACAGTATTGCTTATGCTGTACGATTGATAACCAAGTCCTTTGAGGATTTCTTCCATATCGTTTCCATTAGCCCCAAGAATGGACATCATAGCTGGTGTAACAAAAAAACTTTTGCCATCATAGGCGCCATCGGGTTTGGGATCACTTCCTTGTTTCCAATGCAGTGCGGGGCGGATGAGATTGGCGAGACGTTCTAAAATATCAATCCGTACAGCACGTTGTCCTAAGATTCGGTAGCCGGCTAATTGATAAAATTGGCGGTTATAGGTAGGGTCAACAATCAAAGAGGTTCGACCAGCAGATAATGCTGACAAAATTTCACCCAAACCAGCTTGATCTTGTCCCGCATTTTGAAGATTCCACAGGAGAGTAATGGCTTGAACCGGAGCAGGTTTAAGCATTCCGGCAACATAGATGTGAAAAGCGCCAAAACGCACACCTAGACGCCGAAGCACGGCACGTGATTCTTGCGCAAGTTCTTTGACAATGTCTAAGACTTCGCGGCGTGGTAAAATCCCTAAAGAGTTAAAAAGTTGTAAAGCAAGATTGTTTGTCGAATCCGTTAAATTATCAGCATTACGCAAATCAAATAGAGGTTTTAAAGTCGTTTCAAAATGAAAGGTGACAAAGCGTTCTAATCGTTTCACAACGTTATCGCGAGATTCTCCTGTGAGTTGTTCATCTGCTAAAACAATCAGTTTTGGTTTGAAAAAATCTTCTGTTGCTACAAGCTGTCCTACGGGCTGACCAATCCAGCGCACAATTCCATCAGAACCGAGGGTAAAATCTCCATTTGCACAAGCACAAAAACGTGTTGCACGTTTGGAAAAAGCAAGAATCAAATTTTCATTCTCTGTTGAAATTTGCTTCTCAGCTATTTGATCGGTACTGTTTTTGTTGGCATAAAAACGAAAACCTTCAAATTTACCCCTTCCGTGTTTTTCAATGAGAATATCATCTTGAAGAATTTCATCCTGTTGAACAATCTTGCTATCCATGATCATTTTCTTTCTCAGTGCGAAATTGGTCAAAAGCTTTTTGCGACAATTTCATAATGCTTCTTTTTCTTTAACATGTTTGTTGCGTTTGCTTCAATCACTCTTGTCGTTTTTTGCTGTTTCTTTTTGCGCCTTTAAAACTTGGATGATTCTTTTTTTATTCAGTTTTCATTCAGTTTGGATGCTTTATATTTGCAAATTACACTTATTAGTTGTATTGTAAAGATGAAAGCATAAATAAATTCTTCAATTTAAAAGGAAACAGAACCGGTTATTAATAAACAGCTTTTGTTTTACATGATCATTTTATTTTTTTTGCTGTTTTGTCATGAAAAGCGAAGAGAAAGTTTTTTCAAATATTTCATAGGCTAAAAGGCATATTGTAAAGGCATTTTGCAGGTGAAATTGTGTCTTATGACAAGAAATTTTACCATGACAGTAAAAAAAAACAATTGCGATTATAAAAATACACGTTAAAGTAGTGGATACAGAAGTTAACAACCTTTGCGTTCTTTTTAAGCAAAGAACAATGATGTCGTTGCCAAATCAATTTTGATAATTTTAATCGCAAGGGGTTATTATGGGTAATCTTTCAAATGCTGTTTATAAAAGCAGCAAAAATTATAGCGATGCAGACAAAAGCTTAGGACGTAATATGATGCGTTCTGCTATGCAAGCGCCTTATCTTGAACGACAAAAAGAGCATGATTTGGCTCTGCGGTGGAAAGACAAACGTGATGATGATGCCATGCATCAAATTGCAGCAGCTCATATGCGTTTAGTGATTGCTATTGCTAACCGTTTTAAACGTTTCAAAATGCCATTGGGGGATTTGGTACAAGAAGGGTATGTGGGACTATTGGAAGCAGCTGCACGTTTTGAACCTGATCGGGAAGTGCGTTTTTCAACGTATGCAACGTGGTGGATACGCGCTTCTATTCAAGATTATATTTTGCGAAATTGGTCAATCGTTCGAGGGGGAACTAGTTCTTCGCAAAAAGCACTTTTCTTTAATCTTCGGCGTTTGCGTGCAAAGCTGATACAAGATGATAGTGCTTTGTCAAAACAGGATATTTTTCGCACAATCGCTGAAAAGCTTGGCGTTTCCGTGCGCGATGTTGAAACGATGGATTTTCGTTTTTCCAGTTCTGATAATTCCTTGAGTGTTTCTGTTTCTGAGAACAGTGATAATCCCATTGCTAAGATGGATGTTTTGGTGGATGATAGTCCTCTTCCTGATGCTTTAATTGAGCAAGTAATTGATGGTCAACGGCGTACACAATGGCTTTACGACGCGTTACAAATTCTCAATGAACGGGAGTTGGAAATTATTCGCTTTCGTCGCTTAAATGAAGAGGGTGCAACTCTCGAAGTTTTGGGTGAAAAGTTAGGAATATCAAAAGAGCGCGTGCGTCAAATTGAAGCTCGGGCTTTGCAGAAATTGCGTTCTGCTCTTCTTACGGTTCATTCAGAAGATGCTTACGATATATAAGCAGTGAAAGGCTTTGTGGGAGGAAGAGAGAGAACGTATAAGTAAGGGGGTATATGAGAGTATGATGAAGTTGGATTTAGAGGATTGCCAGATTTGTCTAGGGATATGCCTCCTTGGGGATGTGTTTGGTGCTATTGATGAACAGAGGAAGATTGGGGGTGATATTAGTTCGAGGAAGTATGTATCAAACGGAGTCGTATGAAGGTATGATGAAATTGGTTTTTGAAATGTCCCTCTTCATTTGTGAATATGCTTTAAGGGGGAGGGAGTCATACAGATAGAAAAGAATCAAAACTGTAGCAGATGAGAAAAAAGGCTTATTCTGTAATGATTTTCACTTTTGTACCTGCGGATAAAGTTTGTGTTGGTGAGAGGGCGTTGAGGATGCGAAAGAGTTTTTCTTTATCTGGTGTGTGTTGCATTTTATTGGCTAGGTTTGCAACGTTTTCTCCTTGTTTAACGCGGACAACACGGATTTTTAAGGGCTTCAGTTTTTTTAATTGTGAAGATGAAAGAGAATGAAAGCTTTGTAGCGTTTTTTGGGCAACCTCTACAAAATTTTGAGAATTATGTGGGGCGGCTGTCAGAAAACGAAAGATGTGGTTGTTGAATGGAATGACAACTACATCAAATTGCCATTGCTCATTGGTAGCATGGGCTCGTGCTCCAAGTAAACTTTGGCTTTGGAATCCTTGACGCGTAAATTCTTGATGGGGGAGTCCCTGAATTGTGATGGGGCGGATAGATGATTGGTCTAGCCCGATAATCCAGCCGCTTTTCAAATAATCACTCGCAGATATTCCAGCAGGATGCGGAATAGCATCAAAACGAATCGCAATTTTATCTGGTCCACTGGCCCAAACAGTGTGTGCTGAATGTTCTATTGTAAAATTGTTTGGAACAGAGAAAGCTATGCGCAACTGTGGGTGAATAAATTGGTTGCCTCGTACAAAACCTGTATAAAATCCTCCTCCAAAAATCATGCCATCAATGCTTTTGAGAAAAGAATCGCGATCGGTTGTTTTACTATTCCCTTTACTTATTTTACGCGCTTTTTCTATCGCAAGCCGAATGCGTTGAGGGGTGGTTGGGTGAGAGGCTAGAAAATCTAGAGAGGCATTTTGGGTGCCGGAGATATTACGCAAAGCACTATAGGCTTCCATTGTTTGAAGAAAGCGTGGTGAAGCAAATGGATCATATCCTGCTTGTTGGAGCATTTCAAGTGCAAGGGAATCAGCTTCTAGCTCTTGATTGCGGGAAAATTGCGCGAGTTGTTGCTTGTTTTGCGTAGGGTTATGAAGTTTTTTGCCAATAGAAGAAAGAAGATGTGAAGATATGTGATTTGCCATCTTTAATTGGGCTTCTTTTTGCAGGCGTAAAATGCCATGATTGGCTCTAATATGTGCTATCTCATGGGCTAAAATGGCTGCAACTTCTGAAGAATCATTGGCTAATGCCAGCATACCACGAGTGATGTAGATCGCGCCATTGGGGAGCGCAAATGCGTTAATACTTTCTGAGTTTAAAATGGTTACAGAATAGCTTTGATGAGAACTATGGGATGCAACTGTCAGTTTACGGACAATCTTTGCTAAAAGGTGTTCAAGTTTTACATCATAATAAGCGCCGCCATACATTTGCAAAATACGTGGGTGTTGCAGAGCGCTTAATGTGACATAGATATTGTGATTGTTGGTACGTTTGATCGTTTTAGAAGAAGTGGAAGAAAGCCTATCATTTTGAGAGAGGGGCGTATGACAAGCCGAAAGGAGAAACGTTAAACTTATGAAAGTTGCTTTATACAGGCGTGAGCGAAAAAGAAACTTGCGTTGAAAAATGGAGTGCGTTGGATCATGGTGCACATTGTTTCTGCGGAGTAATTTGGCAAATTGCATTTGTATCTTTGTATCGTATGTTTCTTCAAGAGAGTCATCAGGGATAAGGATTCGTTTGGCTATATCACGCTTTTTGTTTATAAAAAATGACTCTCACTGATAAAAGGGTGCGCTATAAAGGAAATTTTGTGAAAGGCAAAGTATGGCATGACAACATTTACGATATTGTTAAATGGAGATGTTTGTATCACTGATCGCTTGCTTAATCAAATTCAAAACAGTCGGGTGATTGCTGCTGATGGTGGTATGCGTCATGCGGCAGCGCTTAATGTGTTGCCTGAGTTGTGGTTAGGCGATTTTGATTCATCGGATGAGAATTTAATACGCGAATATAGTCATGTTCCGCGTGAGATTTTTCCCTCTGATAAAGATATGACAGATAGTGCTCTAGCTTGCGAAAGAGCGCTGCAAAATGGTGCTAAAAAGCTTATTTTGTGCGGTGCTTTGGGAGGTGAAAGAAGTGATCATAGCCTTTCTCATATGACGCAAGCATTGGTGATGGCTGAAAGGGGCATTTCAGTGTTGTTGACAAGCGGTTTGGAAGAAGGCTGGCCGGTTTTGCCAAGACCTTGTTCGTATGATTTGCCTAAGGGATGTTTGTTTAGTATTATCGGTTTTTCTGATTTAAAAGGCTTAACTCTTGCAGGGGTAAAATGGCCAATTTGTGACAAAAATGTGTCATTTGGCTCTTCTTTAACACTTTCTAACCGTATTTGGGGAACCTTTTCTTGCCATTTAGGTTCTGGAAAAGCTATATTGTTAGCGTCTGTGCCTATTCCATAAAGCTCTTCCAATATATTTTGAATAAGGCAGGGGGGGGCCTAGTGATTAAGTGCCGACATAAACGATATATTATGTATTGATCTTGAGAAGGAAAGGTTTTGATATGTTAAAATCAATTTTTAAAGTGGCTGTTGTTTCAGCCATTGGTTTCAGTTCAGTCGCTTGTACCACAAACGATGAACGCGTTGCACGTTACGGCGTAGGAGGAGCAGCAATTGGTGCTTTGGCTGGAACTGCTATTGCTGGAAGTACTCCTGGAGCAGCACTTACCGGTGCAGCATTTGGTGCTTTGGCTGGAACAGTAACAGGTGCGGCTGCAAATCAAAGAAAACAACAAAGACAGGCATCACAATTGTGCACGTATCGTGGTCGTAGAGGGCATGTTTACCAAGCACCTTGTGCACAAAGAGTCCCTGTACGGCAATTGTGTGCTTACCGTGATGCAAGAGGGGTGATGTATAAAGCACCTTGTCCGCACCGCGTTCGTTAATGGCGCCGCCGCTCCTGCGGCTTGACCGCATTTTCTTAAATTTTGGAAAAACGCCTTTGCTCAATCAAGCTTGTTTATCGGTTGAGCAGGGGGCGCGTATCGCGCTGGTTGGCCGTAATGGTTGTGGAAAATCAACCCTATTAAAAATTGCCGCAGGAATATTAGAGCCTCATGGTGGCGAAATTTTTCGCCACCCGCGAGTGACGCTCCGTTATGTCTCACAAAATCCGGATTGTTCAGGATTTGAAGATATTAACGCTTATATGGAAGCGGGGCTGGACGATATATCTGATGTTCAGTGGATCAATACGCTTCGCACAAATTTAGGGTTTTCGGGGGCGGAAAAATTGGAAACGCTTTCGGGAGGCGAAAAGCGGCGTGTTTCATTGTTACAGGCCATTGCTGCAAAACCCGATATTTTGTTCTTAGATGAACCAACCAATCATCTCGATTTACCAACCATTGAATGGCTGGAAGCTGTTTTATCGTCTTTGCGTTCAGCGATTGTGGTGATTTCCCATGATCGGCGATTTTTAGAAAATGTTACGCGGTCAACGGTATGGCTTGATCGTGGCACAACCAAAAGACTGGAAAAGCGTTTTTCAGAATTTGAAAGTTGGCGTGATAAGGCGTTGCAAGAAGAAGCCATTGAGCAGCATAAATTGGGGCGCCAAATTGCCCGTGAAGAACAATGGTTGCGTTATGGCGTGAGTGCACGGCGTAAGCGTAACGTACGGCGTTTAGGCGAATTAAAAAACTTAAGACAGCGTCATCAAACCTATAAAGGGCAGCCTGGAAATGCACTTTTGACAGCAGCGAAAAGTCATGAGTCTGGGCAATTGGTTCTTGAAGCAAAGAAAATTTCAAAATCCTATGGTGATCGCATTATCGTGAAAGATTTTTCTTTGCGTATTCAGCGTGGTGATCGAATCGGGTTGGTAGGACCCAATGGTATCGGAAAGACAACGCTCCTTTCTGCATTAATTGGGCAAGAAGCCGTGGATAGTGGAACGGTGAGGCATGGCTATAACCTTTCTATGGCATTGCTTGATCAGCAACGTATTTTAAATGAAGAAGAGACTTTAGCGCATTATTTAACGGGAGGAAGAGGTGATACTCTTGTGATCAATGGGCTGGAGCGGCATGTAGTTTCTTATATGAAAGACTTTTTATTTTTGCCTGAACAAGCACGCACTCCCCTTAAAGAATTTTCGGGGGGAGAAAGAGCACGCCTCATGCTTGCACGACTTCTTTCACGTCCTGCAAACTTTTTGATACTTGATGAGCCGACCAATGATTTGGATATGGAAACTTTGGATTTGTTGCAAGAATTTATTGCTGATTTTGCGGGAACAGTATTGTTGGTCAGCCATGACAGAGACTTTTTAGATCGTACTGTAACGCATATGTTGGCACCTCAAGGTGATGGTCATTGGGTTTTGTATGCGGGCGGCTATAGTGATATGATGGCGCAAAACCAGCATGCTCTGAGTTTACAACGAAAAAAAACAGAATTATCGCAGCTTAAAGCACCTTCAAAATCTCATGTGGGAGAGCTTTCAAAGCAGGACTCATCAACAGATCATAGCTTGATAGTGCGGGAGAAAAAAACACGAGGTAAATTGTCTTATAAGCAGGTTTATGCATTGGAAAGATTGCCTGAAGAAATTGCTGTTTTGCAAAATGAAATCAAAAAAATTGAACAAGAGCTCTCTGATCCAGCTCTTTATCGCAGTGATAAAGAGCGTTTTGAGCGTTTATCAACAGCGTTGGAAAAAAAGAAAAATACTTGCACACAAAAAGAAGAAGAATGGTTAGAACTTGAAATTTTACGCGAAGAAATGGAAGCGTGTTCACGGTAATGTCTAAAACATTTTAAGAGATTTGTATTCATTATCACGTTTTCTTGGATTTGTTACAAGATCTTATGGCTGATTTTGCGAGAACAGTGTTGTTGATGAGTCATGGCAGAAACTTTTTAGATCGCACTGTAACATATAGCATTTCAAGGTGATGGTCATTGGGATTTGTATGCGGGTGCAGTGATATGATAGCGCAAAACAAGCATGCTCTGAGTTTACAAGGCAAAGAAACAAAACTATCTTTGCCGTGAGTTTTTTCAAAATTTCGTATATAGAAGTACGCTAGTTCCATTGCATACTTTGCCAGTCCCCAATGTTGCTACAGCCCCCTTGGAATTTGAGAGCATTCATAAGAAACATTCCCTTATCTTTACCTTATATCCTAAATGCACCAACCCCGCTTCTGACGGAAAAGCAAATGATCTTCATTGATTCTAACGTGAGAAGTGTTGTGATGGGGAAAGCTTACTGTATTCGACGTTATGATTTAAGTTTAAAAATGATGATTTGTTAGGATAAACCAACGTGTTATTGTAACATTTCGAGGAGGAGAAAATGATGGCAATTAAAACAAAGCGAACAATTTCCACATTGATCGGTTTAGAAGATGCAGCTGAACTGTCTTCCTTATTACCTCCGTAATGCGAATCATCTGCGTCCTTTTGAACCTGTTAGATCTGATGGTTACCACAGCCTAACAGCTTGGGAAACACGAGCTAATGCATTTGCTTGTGAAAGTGCACAAAGACAAGCATACCGATATGCCGTACGATTAAAAAATGAAAAAACAGTCATTGGTGTTGTGAATTTTACAAATGTGGTTCGGGGTGTTTTTCAAGCTTGTCATCTTGGTTTTTCTCTTGATGAAAAACAACAAGGCAAAGGTCTCATGTTTGAGAGTTTATCGGCTCTAATACGGCATATCTTTCATGTTTATCATCTGCATAGAGTGATGGCAAATTATATACCTGAGAACATAAAAAGCGAACGTTTATTAAAGAGCCTTCATTTTGAAAAAGAAGGCTATGCCAAAGACTATTTGATGATTTCTGGAAAATGGAGAGACCACATTCTAACCTCTCGAATCAATGATCTGTATGAGCCCGTTAATAGATTCGAATAAAGTTTTGTTAAAAGTTCTATCAAGGGGCTTTTTATCAAATGTGTAAATATGCCGAATTTCTGCCTATCCTAAAAGACGAAGATCCTTAACCACCTCTTCTTTTGTAAACAGTTCAGACTCTCATTTAGCGGATTTCAACTGCTAACCACTTTATATGTTTCTTTTCGTAGATAATGAATTGATTTATCATCATCATTCATTTTTTCAATTTGAAGGAAGAGAGTCCTCAATATCGTAAGACTTTCTCATTTCAAATCTATAGATGTTTAATCATAAAAATCACCTCTCTTGCACATCACAAACTGGATTGGCGTACAAGTGAGGGTTTGTGTGGATAAAAATGATTGGAGGACAAGGATAAAAATGCTCTGTATAAATCCTTTTAATGTGAGGGCTGTTGCAATATTGTGTATTCTGTGACCGATAGTCTCGTTACAAGTTACACAAACTGCTTATTGTTGGGTGAAATTTTTATACATTCATTTTTTTTTGCATTTTCTTTTCTTAAGAAAATTTCCAATGGTATCAATGATTTTAATTCATACCAAGCGCATTTTTATAAAGCTCAATGATTGCTTCTTCTTCCATTCGTTCATGCTCTTCTTTTTTACGCAACCGTATAATGCTTCGAACAGCTTTACTATCAAAACCAGAGCCTTTAAGTTCAGTGTAAACGTCTTTAATATCATCAGAAATGGTTTTTTTCTCTTCTTCTAGTCGTTCAATACGTTCGATAAAAGAGCGTAATTGGTTTACGGATATAGCGTGTGTTTGATCGGTTACTGTATCGTTCATTGTATTTTTCTCCAAGTTATATATTTTAAGTTGTTTTTCGACGACGAATTTATGTTGAAAAAGCTTGAAAAACAAAAAGTAAATCAAGCTACACTGTTTTTTTACAAATTGACTTTAAATATTTTGTAAAATTTTTAAGATATATGCATTGATAAAAGGGCTATAAAAAGAAAAATATAAAAATATACGTTTTAGACTTGAAAAGCTTTTGAAAAAGAAGTGTGTAATTTGTTTTGAGAATTTGACATCATAGAGGAAGTTTTGTGATTTTAAAAAAACGATATTGGGTGTTTCAAAAAGGATTAAAGGTTTTTCTCTTGAGCATTTTGTTCTTGTTTCCCCTTGTTGTTTTTGCAAAAGCTGACTTTAGGGTTTGTAATACAACCCAACAGTCTGTAGGGGTTGCTCTTGGATATCGTACATTTTCAGGGTGGGTGAGCGAAGGCTGGTGGACGGTACCCGTGACGGAGTGTAAAACCTTAATTGAGGGGCCACTTGCTTCACGGTTTTATTATTTTTATGCGGAAGGGGCACAAAAAAAAGGGAACTGGGCAGGCTCTGTAACCATGTGTGTGCAAGATAGCCAATTTACCATTCAAGGGGTTCATGATTGTTTCCCTCGAGGATATCAAAAGGCTGAATTTAAAGAAATCGATACCGGAAATCAAACCAGTTGGATGGTACAGTTGACGGATGAGTCTTTGTTAAACAATTCTGTTGTCCCTTCTCTTTCAGGAAATGCTCCGCCGTGAAACGTGCACGTAAAGTGAAAATTATAGCGACTCTTGGTCCTTCTTCTTTTTCCAGTGAAATAATTGAGAAGCTTTTTAGGGCAGGAGCAGACGTTTTTCGTCTTAATATGAGCCATACTGACCGTGATATGATGGTTGATTTGGTCAAGTCTATACGAGAAGTTGAAAAAACAGTTCGGCGACCCATTGGTATTTTAGTCGATCTTCAAGGGCCAAAACTGCGTGTGGGTCGTTTTACTAAGGGTCAAGAAGATTTGCGTGTTGGGCAAAGCTTTACGTTAGATAATCGCGATGTGTCAGGTGATGCACAGCGTGTTTTTTTCCCTCATGAGGATGTATTTTCGGCTGTTAAACCAGGGGATCGGTTGTTGATTGATGACGGAAAACTGGAACTGCGTGCGCAAGTTTGCGATGGTCATTCTGTACAGTGTCGCGTGGTTGCTGGAACCCGTATTTCTGATCGAAAGGGTGTCAGTTTTCCCGATACAATTTTGCCTTTTGATTCGATGACGTCAAAAGATAAAGAGGATCTTCAGACTCTTTTACAGCAGCCTGTTGATTGGGTTGCTCTTTCTTTTATTCAACGTCCAGAAGATATTATAGCGGTACGTCGATTGACGAAAAGCAAGGTGTCTTTGATGGCTAAAATCGAAAAGCCTCAAGCCTTGGAGCATATAGAGAAAATTATTGATGTATCCGATGGTATTATGATTGCACGGGGTGATCTTGGAGTGGAAATGCCTTTGGAAAGGGTTCCTGCACTTCAGATGGAGCTCATAAAAGCTTGTCGTTTAGCAGGAAAGCCTGTTGTGGTGGCAACACAAATGCTCGAATCAATGATCTCATCTCCTGTTCCGACACGCGCAGAAGTGTCGGATGTTGCTACAGCAGTTTATGCAGGAACAGATGCGGTGATGTTGTCTGCTGAATCTGCTTCTGGTCGTTATCCTGAAGAAGCCGTGCTTATGATGGATCGAATCGCGCGGCAAATCGAACAAGATCACACTTATGCAGCTCAGGTTGGGGCACAACATCCAGCACCAGAATCAACAGGAACAGATGCGATTTCTCTTGCCGCGCGTCAGATTGCTGAAACACTTGAATTAGCAGCTATTGTTGCCTATACGGCTTCAGGAACAACGGGGGTGCGCGCCTCTCGTGAACGTCCCAATAGACCGATTATTGCTTTATCTCCCATTGTGGAAACAGCACGGCGTTTAGCTTTAGTTTGGGGGCTTCATTGTGTGGTTGCGCAAGATGCACGGAATTTAGAGGATATGGTTGATCGTGCAGCAGCCATTGCATTTCAGGAAGGTTTTTGCAAAGGGGGAGATCGCTTTCTTGTGACAGCTGGTGTTCCCCTTGGAACGCCTGGAGCGACAAATCTCTTGCGTATTGCTTCTGTCTCTCAAGATGGAACGAAAGGGATTTGAGCCGTTTACGCATGGTGTTTTTTCATGCGCCTTTGAACAGGCTTTAAACACAACACGTGTGCGCTTTTTGTGAATGCTTCCATAGACCTATTATTCTTTTATCTCCCATTGTAAAGATAGCAAGGTGTTGCTTTAAGTTGTCAGGTTTGGGGATGGGAGCAGATGCGGTGATGTTGTCTGTTGATTTTGTTTTAGTTCTGAGGAAGCTGCTTTTACGGTAGGGCATTTAATGGGAGCCCCCCCTTTTATTTCATTAAGGCATATTGGGGATTGCTTTATTGATGTTTATACGAGCAAGATGTTCATTGGTAATGAGAGTTCATTCTTTTGCTTTTTGAATGAGAGCCTTGAAACTTTTCTCATTTTAAACTTTTGCAAACAGAATTGAATAAAATTAGAATTATGTGCCTAAAAAGTCATGCTTGTACGTCACGACTGGGGGGCTTGTGGGTAAAAACTGTACAAGAAAGGTTGTCCTCTCTTATGAATCGTTTTAAGAGCCAAGGGGGCTGTTGCAATATTGGGGGCCGGTTATAATGATGGTGCCGGTTTGCTCTTTCTTTTATTAAGCGTGGAGATTTTGAGGACTGGGGAGAGAGATATGGATGGATTGTTTGTTATAAGGATAAAGATGTCGGGAGAGAATGTTTGCAAGAGTTATTATTGTCGTTTATGATGTTTGAAGTTGTCTCAGATTAACATAATCTTCGGGTTTGGCTTTTTTCCTGCTCTAAAGGATGAAAATACTAAAGTTCACGCTGGTTTATAAATGATACGGTTCTTCTAGGTGGGTTTCATCTGATGGACATTCTAGGTGCAAAGACTCCATGGTGCTTATATTATCAAATGGCGGTGTTTTACGGGATAATAGATACGGTTATTTTTTAAATATATTTTGAATATATATTGAATCTGCTTGGTATTATCTAGGGGCAAGGACTTTTGGTATGCATTCGTAGGGAACATGAATATAGTTCTTTTCTCGAAGCATGCTTTATTTGTTTATTTCTGTTGTCATTTATATGATTTTTTTACAATGATGTTGGTTTTTTATCTTGTTGTGCTGTTAAAAGACATCTCATTTGAAGGGTGGTGATATAAGGTTTCCTCTTTGATATAAGAAGTGTTTGTGCAGGGGTGAAATATTCAGGGCCGAGTTTTTCTTGTTGAGTTTTAAGTTTATCCCATAAGTGGTGAGTAGCTGGAATCCTCTCTATAAAAAACTGGACCATTTACAGACTGGTGTGGGTTTAAGAGTTTTTATCCTGTGAGGTGTAGCGGACAAGTAAAATCACTGGTTTGTTACGCGCTGATGTACTTTTAGAAATCTTCCTGTTCTTGAAAGTTTGTGCTGTTTTGATCATCTTTGAGCAATTGGTTGGTGAGATTTTCAATGCGTTGTGTGGTGTCACGCATAATTTTCCCCATGGTGCGGTCTCTTTCGTTGTGGAGTCGTAAAAGAGCATTGTAGTCTTCTTGTAGTTTTTTATTTTCTCGTTTTATTTCTTCCATTTCATCGATAATCATTATGCCAGCCATAACCGATAAACGATGGTCGCCAATTTCACCAAAATTGTTCTTTAAATGTGTGATATATTGATCCAATTGAGCAGCAAGCGCGATAAGACGACGTTCTTGTCCTTTATCACAAGCCATGCGATAAATTTTACCATCAATGGTAACGGAAACAGTTTCCATACATTCAAACCTTTATCTATCAATGACAACACGAATTGTTTCCATTGCTTTAATAAGACGTTTGGAAACTTCTTTGTTTACGGACTCTAAGCGTTCAATTTGGGCTTCAGCTTTGTCAAGCGCTTGAGCAAGATGGCTGCGGTCAGCATTCATTCGTTGAATTTCTTCTTCCCATTCGTTATTTTTATCAATAACGGCATTGCGGTTTATTATGGTGATCTCTAAAGTTCTAAGTGCTTTTTCTAGGTGCTCTAGAGCATCTTGTAGAACCGTCGTTTCTTGGTTCATTGCTTTTATCCTTTGGGTAATTGTATCCTTTATCAATGTGTTATGCAAAAACGAATCACTTTCAATTTTGTATTGTGTGCATTTTATTTTTAAGTATGTAGGATATTTTAGCAAGCAAAGCAGGGGATAGATATAAATTAAAAGCTGGATTTTTTGCGCGTATTGACATAAATGACATGGATATACAGGACGCGTGAGGGGAATGTTGTTAATGTTATTGAAGTGGTGGCAAAAAGTTTCACGCTAATGGTTAAAAAATAGTATTCCTTGAGAATTTTAAGAGAATACGGAAAAAGCAACAGAATAACGTATTTAACGAAATGGTCGATTATTCATGACAAATACCCACCAACAGAATCAGATGGCCAATGCTATCCGTTTTCTTGCTATTGATGCGATTGAAAAAGCAAATTCTGGTCATCCGGGCTTACCAATGGGGGCAGCCGACATTGCTACGGTCCTTTATACACAATTCCTTGCTCATGATCCTAAAAATCCTCGCTGGCCTAACCGTGATCGTTTTGTGTTATCGGCGGGGCATGGGTCTATGTTGCTTTATGCTCTCTTGTATCTTTCTGGTTATGAGGATCTCTCTCTTGAGGATCTCAAAAATTTTCGCCAATTAGGGGCAAAGCTTGCTGGGCATCCAGAATATGGGCATGTGGCGGGAATCGAAACAACCACTGGGCCACTTGGACAAGGGTTGGCAAATGCCGTGGGAATGGCTCTTGGGGAGCGTTTGCAAAATGCCCGTTTTGGTGATCTCATCAATCATTACACTTACGCGTTGGTGGGTGATGGATGCCTTATGGAAGGGATATCTCAAGAAGCGATTTCCCTTGCTGGCCATTTGAAACTCAATAAGTTGATTGTGTTGTGGGACGATAATAATATTTCCATCGATGGAGAGATTTCACTTGCTGATAGTACTGATCAGATTGCGCGTTTTAAAGCTTCTGGTTGGGAGACCCATAAAGTCAATGGGCATGATCAAGCAGCAATTGCGCGGGCTATTGAGGCGGCACAAAATTCCGATAAACCAACTTTGATTGCTTGTAAAACAACAATTGGTTTTGGAGCGCCAAATAAAGCGGGTACCAATAAAGTTCATGGAGCTCCTTTGGGCACACGAGAAATCACTGAAACCCGTATCGCTTTAGGGTGGGAGGCTGAGCCTTTCGTTATTCCAGCCGATATTCTCGATAGTTGGCGCTTGGCTAGTCTCAATGCTGCTAAAAAACGTCAAAAGTGGGAAGCAAAATTTGCTGATCTTCCTGTCTCAGAGCGTGTGGAGTTCGAAAGATTGATGCGAGGCGATCTCGTGGGTGGATTTGATGGCGCTATTGATACTTATAAACAAAAACTGGTTGAAGAGCGCCCCGTTGTTGCTACGCGTAAAGCCTCGGAAATGGCTCTTGAAGTGATCAATGAAGTCGTTGTTGAGACCATTGGTGGTTCGGCTGATCTAACCGGATCTAATAATACCAAAAGCAGTCAGATGAAAAGTATCTCTGCTGAAGATTTTTCAGGGCGCTATCTGCATTATGGAATTCGCGAACATGCAATGGGAGCCGTGATGAATGGTCTTGCCCTTTATGGCGGCTTTATTCCTTATGGGGGAACCTTTTTATGCTTTTCTGACTATATGCGTCCCGCTATGCGGCTCTCTTCTTTGATGGGATTGCGGGTGATTTATGTCATGACTCATGATTCCATTGGTCTTGGTGAGGATGGTCCTACCCATCAACCCGTGGAGCATTTGGCTTGCCTGCGCGCAATGCCTAATCATCTTGTGTTCCGCCCTGCTGATGCTATGGAGACAGTTGAGTGTTGGCAATTGGCTTTGAAAGCACGCAAAACGCCTTCTACCTTGGCTTTGAGTCGACAAAATCTACCGCTTTTGCGTCAAGAGTATGAAGAAGAAAATCTCTGTATGCTCGGTGCTTATGAATTCCTAACAGCTAGCGATGATGCACAAGTGACGCTGTTTGCTTCTGGTTCAGAATTGCAAATTGCGGTGGAGGCACATGCGGTGTTAGAAGAAAAAGGCATTCCAACGCGTGTGGTTTCTGTGCCTTGTTTTGAACTCTTTTCTCAACAATCTCTCTCCTATCAGCGTGCTCTCATTGGAGATGCGCCGATTAAAATTGCCATTGAAGCTGCTGTCGCCCAAGGATGGGACCGTTTTATTGGCTGTGATGGTGTGTTTATTGGTATGGAGGGCTTTGGGGCAAGTGGAACAATTGATGCCCTTTATGCGCATTTCGGTATTACTTGTGAGAATGTGGTCGCCACTGTTGAAAAAGAGCTTGGAAAGATCAAAGAGGAAAAGACAAAATGACAGCTTGTGTTGTCATGAATGGGGTGGTTTTAGGGCATCATATTCTGTGCAGTGTTCTGGATGATCTTGTGCATTATTGTGGATAAGTGAGTGAGTGATCAAGATATTGACATTGTGGGAATTAATGATTTGGGATTGGTGAAATACCCATTTATTGTATTTTAAATGTTGTGCTTAAAAAATTGATGAGGAAACATGTGAAATGACAGTTCGTGTTGCAATTAATGGGTTTGGTCGTATTGGTCGCAATATTTTACGTGCACTTGTGGAAAGTGAACGGAAAGATATTGAAGTGGTCGCAATTAATGATTTGGGATCGGTGGAAACAAATGCCCATTTGTTGCGCTATGATTCAGTTCATGGGCGTTTCCCTGGGACCGTTAAGGTGGTAGGGGATGCCATTGATGTGGGGAGTGGTTTAATAAAGGTATGCGCAGAGCGTGATCCTGCTCAATTGCCTTGGAAAGATTTGGATATTGATATTGCTTTAGAATGTACGGGCATTTTTACTGCGCGTGATAAAGCAAGTGCTCATTTGGATGCGGGGGCAAAGCGTGTTCTTGTTTCTGCGCCTTCTGAAGGAGCAGATCTTACGGTCGTCTATGGGGTTAATCATCAATCTTTAAGCAGCGAGCATCGCGTTGTTTCAAATGCTTCTTGTACAACCAATTGTTTGGCGCCTGTTGCACAAGTCTTGCACAACACGGTGGGCATTGAAAAGGGCTTTATGACAACAATCCATTCTTATACGGGTGATCAACCTGTGTTGGATACAATGCATCGTGACCTTTATCGTGCACGTGCGGCAGCTCTTTCTATGATTCCTACCTCAACAGGAGCGGCAAAAGCTGTGGGATTGGTCTTGCCAGAATTAAAGGGATTGCTTGATGGTGTATCGATTCGTGTTCCGACCCCTAATGTTTCTGTGGTTGATTTGACATTTACCGCTAAGCGTTCCACAACAATTGAAGAAATTAATACAGCCATTGCTATTGCTGCACAAGGTCCTTTGAAGGGCGTTTTGGATTATACAGAAGAAAAACTCGTGAGTTGTGATTTTAATCATAATCCTCATTCAGCTATTTTCCACAATGATCAAACAAAAGTGATTGATGGTAAGCTCTGTCGCGTTTTGGTTTGGTATGATAATGAATGGGGCTTTTCTAACCGTATGAGTGATACGGCTGTGGCTTTTGCTAAGACAATATAAGAGGACCTCAGGGTCCTCCTTTTTATAGGAAAAAGTCTCATTTTTGTACAATTTTGAGAACAACAGATAGAGGCTGTTGTTCTCATGCGCTGGAGAGAAGAAACTATTGAAAAATTGATGGTGTGTTTTGTTTTAATACTGGGTCAATACGTGCTTTTAAAAGCTGCATGAAAGAGTAAACTTTGAAAAAGTAAGATCTGAACGAGACACTCTTTGAGAAAACGTCAGAAAATTAGGAGATGTAAATTCTTTTGCCTAGAAGTAAAAGGAAGCTTTAATAGAGATCAAGTTGAGCCAATGCATTTGTTTGCCACAATGGGATATGAAGATTAAGAGCAATGGTGGGCTTTTGTACATTTGATGATGAAAGCTTTGGCTTTTCAGAAGCAGAGGGTGAGAGATGGGCTGTCGTGGATCTCTTGTAAAAGCAAAGAGGGGATAAGTGGAAAGAAAAGTGGGCAGGGTTGTTGGATGCGTTTTTATTTGAAACAATGGAAAGTGAAGAGGAAGCAGTGATGGGGTTTCGTACACTTGATGATGTTGATGTCACTGGAAAACGTGTTCTTGTGCGGGTGGATTTTAATGTGCCAATGGCGCAGGGCAAGGTCTGTGATACGACACGCTTAGAGCGACATAAAGAGACACTCGTTGAGCTACAAAAGCGGGGTGCTAAACTTATTCTGCTTTCTCATTGTGGTCGCCCCAAAGGAAAGGTAGAGCCAGAGTTTTCACTCCGTCCTGTTGTGCAAGTGCTGGAAAAGATCATTAATCAGCCTGTTTCTTTTGCTCCTGACTGCATCGGTTCGGTGGTGCAGGTTGCGGTTGAGTCATTACAAAATGGGGGTATTTTACTGCTTGAAAATGTTCGTTTTTATGCTGGTGAAGAAAAGAATGATTGTTCTTTTGCGGAAGCTTTGGCTCATAATGGGGATCTCTATGTCAATGATGCTTTTTCAGTTTCTCATCGTGCCCATGCTTCGGTGGAGGGAATAACGCATTTGTTGCCTTCTTATGCAGGGCGTTCTTTGCAAGGTGAGATGCAGGCGTTAGAAAAGGGACTTGGCAATCCAACACACCCTGTGGTTGCCATTGTGGGAGGAGCGAAAGTTTCCAGCAAGCTTTTTGTGCTCAATCATTTGGTGGAAAAAGTTGATCATCTCGTGATTGGTGGGGGCATGGCTAACAGTTTTTTAGTAGCGCAAGGTGTGTCTGTTGGTAAGTCACTGTGTGAACATGCACTGATGGACACGATAAAAAAAATCATTAAAAAAGCGCAAGAGTGTCAATGTACGCTTCTGCTCCCTCAGGATGCTGTCGTTGGATTTCGCTTTGAAAAAGATGCACCGCATCGTCTTTATGACATTGAAGATATTCCACAAGATGGCATGATATTGGATATTGGGACACGCTCTATTGCGCATATCAATACTGTGATAGATAAAGCTGCTACTCTTGTGTGGAATGGACCCCTTGGTGTTTTTGAAATGTCTCCTTTTGATAAGGGGACCATTGCAGTTGCACGCCATGCAGCAGAACGTAGTTTGACGGGAAAGTTGGTTTCAATTGCGGGAGGGGGCGATACAGTTTTTGCTCTTAATCATGCTGGTGTTGCCAATGATTTTACTTATCTCTCGACTGCTGGAGGGGCTTTTTTAGAATGGATGGAAGGTAAGGTTCTGCCTGGAATTCTTGCCCTTATGCAGGCTTAGAGGGCTTCTTTGAAGAAGAAGGTTAAAGAAAAACTATACGGTCGTTTAAGGGTGTTTTGATAGTGTTGCGCACTTTTGGAAGTTTTAAGACAAAATGAAATTTTAAGACAAAATAAAGAGGATTTTTTTATGAATGAACGGCTTGAAGATATTGCACTTGCTTTGGTGCATGCGGGTAAAGGTATTTTGGCGGCAGATGAAAGTACGGCGACCATTGGAAAGCGTTTTGAAAGCATTGGTGTTGAATCCAATGAAGATAGACGCCGTGCTTATCGTGAAATGCTTTTTAGTACAAAAGAAGCAATGGAAAGCGCCATCTCTGGGGTTATTTTATTTGATGAAACCATTCGGCAAAAAGCATCAACTGGGAAAATGTTGACGGATCTTATTCGGGATGCAGGCGCTTTGCCAGGGATTAAAGTTGATACCGGTGCAAAACCCTTGGCCGCTTTTCCTCAAGAGACAATTACCGAAGGGTTGGATGGTCTTCGTGAACGGCTAAAAGACTATTATGCTTTGGGAGCACGTTTTGCTAAATGGCGTGCGGTGATTGCTATTGATGAACACACTTTGCCAACAAGAGGAGCAATAAGACAAAATGCACAAGCTCTTGCACGCTATGCTGCTTTGTGTCAGGAGTTCAAGATTGTGCCGATTGTTGAGCCCGAAGTGTTGATGGATGGACCATCGTGTGGGCATTCCATTACACGCTGCTTTGAGGTGACAAAAGCTGTCTTACAGACCGTCTTTAAAGAATTATTTGAAGCTCGTGTTCTTTTGGAGGGGATGATTTTAAAGCCCAATATGGTGATTGATGGTAAGGATGCGCGCAAGGCTTCTGTCGAAGAAGTTGCTGAAAAGACCGTCCAGGTGCTTAAACAGACTGTTCCTGCCGCTGTTCCAGGAATTGCTTTTCTTTCTGGAGGGCAGTCTGATCAGGAAGCAACGGCGCATTTATCTGCCATGAATTCTTTGGGCGCATTGCCTTGGAAATTGACTTTTTCTTATGGACGAGCATTGCAAGCAGCTGCTTTAAAAGCATGGGCTGGAAAAGATGAGAATATTGCTGTTGCACAGAAGGCATTTAGTCATCGGGCTTTGATGAATCATCTTGCGGCTTTGGGACAATGGACAACAGAACGAGAAAAAGCGTGCGCTTGAAGCACAAGCCCTATACCTAAATGCGGAGAGATTTTACATGTTTCTGCGTGATTTTGGGTGCCCTCATCATGATAAAAATGGCGGGGGCGTTTTAGGCTTGAAAGTTTTCTCAGAGAGTTTTCTCCTTGGACCTTTTAAAAGTCTCTAATGGGTACTATCGAGAGATAATATTGCGCAAGAGGTGCGATTGCGGGAAGGGGAGATGGTGCTTTAAAGGAAATTTGTGAATGCGCAGCATCTTAGTATGGTGTCGTTCATGGGTGGGCACTTGCTTTTTGAATGAAAATCATAAAACTAAGACTGTATTGAAGAGTTTGATATTGTGATATTTTTTCTTTTTCATGTTATCATTACTTGTCATCAGCAGAATTCATTTGATTGCAGTTTCAAAGGTGGATTAAGCGGGTAGATTAGAGAGTTGCGATGTCTGAGTGGATTTTAATATACAGCTTATGAAGTTTTTGTGCGTCAGGATAGCTTCCTCTGCAAGGGGGTAGCCTTTCTATTGACGAACGGATTGAATAACTCTTGCTAACAAAATAGATTTGCACCTCAATAAAACACCTATTTTTCGTTAAAATGAATAAATTTTTCTTGTATTTTATGATGATATAATTACAAATAGCTAATTTTACAGCATTTTGGCTTAAAATGGGGGGGAGTTGTGGACAGCATATCTTCTAAGAATACAAGCACAAAAAGAAAAAATCGATACGCAGAACAGAGCTTTTCTGTAATTATGATGCGAAAATTGTGCAATATGGTGCGTGGGGTATTCGAAGGGATCTTTACAGTATTTACTTTCATAATTTTTATTATCTTGCTCAGCATACGTGGACCGGTTCATACCGCATTAAAAGTCTTTGGGTCGGTGAGTGGAATAGGGTGCTTTTTGTTTTTTTTCGGATATCTCATAGAACGCCGTGAAGCAGCAGATGAAGCCGCTATATCGTACGCATTATTCTTAACAATTCTTGAAGGCGTTTCTTCTATTTGCTGCCTGTCTGCTGCGTGGGGTTACGACGCTCTCTTATTCCGTTTAGCACCTCCTGGGTATGTTCTTATTCTCCCTGAATAAATAGAGTGCAATTTGTTTGCATATAAATCAAAATGAGAGGTTGTCTGCCTCTCAAATTCTTAATAATCGCTCTCCAAGATCATAACATTAGACCTGCGTTTAATGAGAGGACTAACAAGCCTTGATCCTTAAGCTCAAGGAAATTCTTTAAAGGTTGCGTCTAACGGCATCCTTGACCTAAGACACCCAAACGGCTTATTTTATTTTTCTCATGCGGCTCTGAAATCATGATATAAGGGGAAAGCTTCTCATGGTGCCTAAATGGTATCTTATCGTGTGTTAAATGGAAAAATCAGAAAAAGCATCTTTATGCAATATAATCCAATTATGATTTTTTTATTTAAACATAAAGGATTTAAAGTCTTCTACAAGCTGATACGATAAAAGGGGGAAGGTCGCCTATACTGAGCAACTAAGGCGTATTTTAGGTGCTTTTGATATAGCTATATCTCCAGATGACTTTGAATGACTTATCCTTTTAGCTCTATTCACTACAAGGTCATTTTGAGGGCTATTGGTTAATGATTGTAAAGGAAAATTAGCACGTAATGTTTGGCTTTGCTGGTATAGATGCTGAATGAGTTAATTATCCAGAGGATCACTGAAGAGGGAGTGCTAAAAAATGATGGAAAATCCTCTGTACCTCGGTGAACTCGTGGTTGAAGATATAATTGTAGAACTTGGCTTATCTGTGACTGAAACAGCTGAACGGTTTAAAAGGGTTAGGGTGTTAGTTCTGCAGACGCTTGACTAGCTATAAAAAAATTATGATTTGGTGTAAGCTTTAAAACATAAATACCTTAAAAATATATCCTCTTTGTACATGTTTCTATCATCGTTAATGTGCCTTCTTAAAGCACGACAGGGGGTGGCTATAAAATTGAGGGCTGTAAATATAAATGATGGCGTTGGTGGTGGTGTGGGAAGATGGTGTCCAATTAAAGTACGCTATCCTTATTTTTATAGGCTATGACTGGAAGAAAGAGCTGGAGAGACAATTTGTGAGCAAAGAGAAAGTGTTTTGAGGATGCGTGTCTGCAAGAGCAGAACAGTGGTTGTGGTGATATTTACAAACAATAAATTTGATAAAATTTTACGATTTTGCCAACAGCTGGTTTATTATAAAAGCTGTTGCTTATACGCGCTCACAAAAGTTATAAGAAGCCCAAAAGCGCTAAAAGAGTTTTTGCTCTTTTTCAATAGTACGGATCTGCAAACAATGTTCAAAAAGTGTTCGTTTTTTTGAAAGAGAATAAAAGGATACTCTTGCAGATGAGAAAAGCCTATTTGTGAATTACAATTTGTCATGATTTTCGGTAAACACTATTGTTTAGGGCGGTGATAGAGGGCATGAAAAATTTTTCATATTCAGTTTTTTTAAGAGTGTGATCAGTCTTTAGGGTAGAGCTTGTATCCAGCCTATAAAGTGGGCCGCATAAGGGCTTCCTCGGTAAGGCGAGCACCATTATACTCTTTGCCAGTCGTATACTCTTTCCAGCGCCCCAATGTTGTGACAGCCCTTGGTATTTAAAGGGATAAGAGAGGCATTTTGTTCTTTTTTGTAAAGCTTCACTCCACACGCTAACTCTGCTTGTGATGTGCAAGCCAAGAGATTTTGTTTGATTCACTATGAGGGTTTGACATGAGAAAATCCTATGGTATTCATGATCTCTCATAAAAAACAATGAATTATCCTTATAAATCAACGTAACAGTGCTGTTATGAAGAGAACTCCTTGCACATCTTAATAGTTCATAAAGATTAACTGGGATCATTTTATATTTTGTACACAGATGAAGTATTTTTATAAAAATGCTCCATCTCACGCAGAAAAAACAGCCCGTTAAGACTTTAAAAAGAAAAAACTCTCAATGCTTGCCCTCTTTTTTCCATGAGAGATTCAAATTGATAAGCCTGTCTGAAAAGAGTACTGTTTATGTGCCCTTAAAGATACTGCTCTTGTATCAAGATCACTTACTCCGGTGAAAATTGGAGTTTTGCGAGGTAAGCATAGACGCCATTTTTTGCCACAAGTTCTGCATGGGTTCCTTCTTCCACAAGAGCGCCTTTATCCATCACGAGAATACGATCAGCTTTTAAAATTGTTGCCAAACGATGTGCAATTACCAAGGTTGTACGATTTTGCATCAATCTTTCTAAGGCGTCTTGCACCAACTTTTTACTGTTTGCATCTAAAGCAGATGTTGCTTCATCAAGCAGCAACACTTTGATTTATAATAATAGTTCACTGTTTTGTATGTTGAATGGGGATCCCGAATATTACAGGATTTTCTCATTTCAAACCTGTTCCATGTTGAATCAACAAAAACCATGTCTCTTGTACGTTACAAGTGGGGAGAGACCGCGTGAATAAAAAAATATTAAGGAAGGACTTAAAATGTTTATAATAAATCGTCTCAAGTGCCAAGGGCTGTAGCAATACCCATGAGCTGGCAAATATAATGATGGTGCCGGCTTGCAGCAACAGGGGTGCATTTCTTAGAATTGCACGTGCAATACCAATGCGTTGTTTTTGTCCCCCAGAAAGCATGGTACCACGTTCTCCTATTCACGTATCAAGCTATCTGGTAAAGCTTGAATCAGTTCAAGCGCATTAGCCGCTTTAGCGGCGACAAGAATACTCTCTTCACGGGTATTTTTCAGTTCCAAAAAAAGAAGAATGGTTTGCAATTATTTTATTTCAGGTAGTTATACTCTACGAGGAAGGATTTATGCTCGTATTTCAAACTGATTTTTAAATTTAAAAAACGCAGCCACCAAGATTTATTAGTGCCTAAGATCCCATCTATTTATGTTGGATGCGTTTTTGAATTAATATTTAAAGTGCACTCTTTACAGCATAAAAAAACCAATCACTTACAATAGAGCAATCATTTTTTAAAACTTGTGCTCTTTATAATCAGGAATAGGCTTTTACATGCCAATATTACCAAAACGATTTTTGAATTTAGAAAGACGACCGCCACGGTCTACGAGTGTCTGGGAGCCACCTGTCCATGCTGGATGCGTTCTTGGGTCAATATCTAGATTAAGAGTATCGCCTTCTTTTCCCCAAGTAGAGCGCGTTTTATATTGGGTTCCATCCGTCATAACAACGGTAATTGTGTGATAGTTGGGATGAATATTCGCTTTCATGCGTAAAAACCTTTTGCGTTTACAGAATGAAACAGCACTTGCTCGATTTTTTAAGTGCGCTTCCTTTGTCTTTTTGATACATTGATTAAAGTATTTATTCCTATAGCTGAGCATGCATAAAAAAACAAGTGTTCAAGATGCATCATTGTATCAAGTGTTATAAATTCAATATAGTGAGCGAAACCTTATGAATCTCTTCAATCATTCAGAAAAATCTACAAAGTCTTCCCTTAAAAAATCTTCATTCTCTTCGCTTGCAATTTTTTTTCCTTATCTTTTGCGCTATCGTTGGTTGTTTATCTTTGCCTTTCTAGCGTTATCTGTTGCTGCTCTTGTCACATTAGCTTTGCCTGTGGCTATCCGCCAAATGTTTGATCATGGGTTTTCTACTTCAAGCCATGGACATATCAATTTTTACTTCGGAATTTTGTTTATCTTAGCCTTGCTTCTCGCATTTGCTTCTGCTGGCCGTTATTATTGTGTTATCACATTGGGAGAGCGGATTGTTGCCGATTTACGGCGTGATGTGTTTATTCATATTATGAAACTTTCTCCTGCTTTTTTTGATCGGTCGCATTCAGGAGAGATTGTTTCAAGGCTTCTAACAGATACCACACAAATAAAATTAGCTGTGGGTTCTACCGCCTCTACTGCTTTGCGTCAGTTGATTATAGTGATCGGAGCCGTCGTGATGATGGTGATTACCAATGCTAAATTGTCTTTGTTGGTTTTGGTTGCTATTCCTGTTGTGGCTATTCCCTTGGTGGTTTTTGGGCGGAAAGTTCGCTCTCGTACGCGTGCGGCGCAAGATCGTCTGGCAGATGCCAATGCTGTTGCTACAGAACAGGTAAGTGCTATTCGCACTGTGCAAGCTTTTACCGCAGAAAAACTCGTTGCAACACGGTTTTCACAATTGATAGAACGGGCTTTTCAAACAGCACGTGCTTCTGTGATCCTGCGCTCCTTTTTTACGGGGTTTGCAATTTTTTTGGTTTTTAGCAGTGTGGTTGCTGTTTTATGGATTGGGTCGCGCGATGTTTTGAATGGAACGATGACAGGTGGGACATTAGGGCAATTTGTCCTTTATGCGGTTTTTGGAGCTTCTACTTTTGCGCAATTATCGGAACTGGGGGCAGAGTTAATCCAAGCAGCAGGCGCTGCTGAGCGGCTTTCCGAATTGCTACAAGAACAACCTACTATTGTAGCTCCTAAAAATCCTTTATCATTGGAACAACCTGTTCGAGGCGAACTTGTTTTTGATCAGGTTGATTTTATTTATCCTTCTAGACCACAAGAGAAGATTTTACGCTCGCTTTCGTTTTCTGTGAAGGCAGGCGAAACGGTTGCTTTTGTTGGGGCTTCAGGAGCAGGAAAAAGCACCATTTTTTCTTTGATCCTTCGTTTTTATGACCCGATAAGTGGAACAATTCGGTTGGATGGCATGGAAATTAATCGCCTTTCTTTAGAAGATTTACGCAGCGCAATTTCCTATGTTCCACAGGATGTCGCCATTTTTGATGGAACATTGCGTGATAATATTATTTTTGGAACTGAAAATACTCATGAAGAGGAAATCCTTTCTGCCGCTAAGGCGGCTAATGCACTTGAATTTATTCAAGCTTTACCAGATGGCTTGGATACGCAAGTAGGAGAACGTGGTACCATGCTTTCTGGGGGGCAAAAACAACGCATTGGTATTGCACGGGCAATTCTAAGAAATGCACCCCTGTTGCTACTTGATGAAGCAACATCTGCTTTAGATGCAAACAGTGAAAAGTTGGTGCAAGACGCCTTAGAAGGATTGATGCAAAATCGTACAACCTTGGTAATTGCACATCGTTTGGCAACAATTTTAAAAGCTGATCGTATTCTCGTGATGGATAAAGGCGCTCTTGTGGAAGAAGGAACCCATGCAGAACTTGTGGCAAAAAATGGCGTCTATGCTTACCTCGCAAAACTCCAATTTTCACCGGAGTAAGTGATCTTGATACAAGAGCAGTATCTTTAAGGACATAACCAGCACTCCTTTCAGACAGGCTTATCAATTTGAATCTCTCATGGAAAAAAGAGGGCAAGCATTGAGAGGTTTTTCTTTTTAAAGTCTTAACGGGCTGTCCTTTTTTCTGCGTGAGACGGAGCATTTTTATAAAAATACTTCATCTGTGTACAGAATATAAAATGACACCCAGTTAATCTCTATGAACTATTAAGATGTGCAAGGAGTTCTCTTCATAACAGCACTGTCACGTTGATTTATAAGGATAATTCATTGTTTTTTATGAGAGATTATTAATACTATAGGATTTTCTCATGTCAAATTTAGTTATATTAAATCAATCAAAACCATGTCTCTTGTATGTGGCAAGCAGAGAGAGCCCGCGTGAATAAAACACTTTAGAAAGAATAAGTCCTCTTCATGAATCGTCACAAGTTGTAGGGACTGTCACAACGGGGGGCGCTGGCATAAGAGTATGATGGTGCTGGGCTACTTAAAGAAGAACTGATAAATAGGCAGAGAGGCGCTTTTTATCGATGTTATAAAACAGTGCGAACAAAGCACGCAGTTTGTTTTGCTGTTTGGTTGAGTTAAGGTTTTTATTACTTTGAAAATCAATATTTCATGGATCATGCATTTTGAGGGCTTATAAGGCTTTTCTTTAAAGTACATAAATCACTAAAACAGCATTATTAAATACAAATTGTTCTATTTTACCAACAAAAATATCTATATTTTGTGTATTGTTTTTATTAAAATATAATATGTAGTGATTTTCAAATCAGATGTACACACAATGATACAATATCGAGAAATCGATAAAAGAGCTGCGTTAAATGTTGGTGAGAATAAAAGAGAGCAAGAATGGAAGAAGACATAAAATGGGCAATAGCTTTCATAATAGCTACAATTAAGGTCATTTGGAAATGAGGGAAAGAATGTGGGAGCAGAAGATTCGGCGTTATAATTTTCTGCATCATATTGATGGGGAAGTCGTGGTATTTGGGATACTCAGTGGATTTTTTGTTTGGTTTTGCAATGATAGTGTGTTGTGGAGGAAGCTTAATGCTTGCATTGGCAATTTATCAAAACAAGCATTTAACTAAACAACTTGAGCCAAAAGAGCAAGATTGCGTTGGATATCAAGATATTATTGCAGAAGGGGAACAGAGACTTTTGGCAAAAACTCAAAAAGTATCGCAGGAATAGTTGAAACAATGGGATGAGGGAGTAAGGCTATGGGAAAGAGACGTACTGGGGATAAAAAATCCTAGGGAAGATATGAAATTCAGTGGAGATCGGCTTCCATTGGTAAAGGATATTTGTGTTCGAGGTGAGCACAAAGTGCGTTTATTGTACAAGCAAGCACTTGGAAAAAAACTTACTTATGAACATTACAAAAAAATATGTAGTGTCTTGGATAACTCGTATTTTAAGAAATTTTGTGTAAAAGCAGTGCGATTAATGAGAAAGAATGGAATAACTCTGCAAAAGTTTGTAGATCCTCTTACGAACAAAAAACGGAGTCAACCTACGATGTTATTACTTCATTGGTGGTTATATGTTCTTGATGATATGATTACAGCTGAATGTAAACAGCACCAAAAGGAAAACTCTACAGGGGAGTATAAAAAGAAAAAGTTTACAGATACTTTGTGGGACAGCATCTCTATAAGTACAGAACATGAAGAGATAGAGGAAATACTAACGCTTTCGAAATCTTGATCTGGTGAGTGTACTTTATTATTATATTGTAAAAAGAATGTGTTGTTGTTGTGTGATATTTCCAGTGATTATAAGGCGGCAAGAGAAACTTTCATTTACTATAAGAAGCTTATTAAAACAGTGAAAAAGGGCTATGTTGCCTTTGATAATGGTTGCCATTCTGTCACAGTTAGAGATGTAATCAATACTTGTAAAGAGAATGACACAAATAGAGCAAAAAATCTTTCCATTGTTGAAGGGAATCCAACATTTGAAGAAATTTATAAATTAGGCGTTAAAGAGTGGATGAAATCATCAAATGAGAAATGCGATAACCGATTGATCTTTTGGGAGAAGCTTGTTGAGGAAAAAAAGTTAAAAGAAAAATTAAAAATTATCTTCTGTAATGAGAAGGTAAAGGTGCTGGAAGAGGCTATTGAAAAAGATAAAGAGCAGCTTGCAAGTGAAATGCAGAAAGCAATTTTGGAAAACAAAGATTTTCATTATTATAAATGTCGTCGGCATTTGATAAACTATTTGTAAAACGGTTGAATAAAGGGGTAGAGAACAGTCCTATAAATCAGTGGATTTTCGGAAATCTCTGCTATTATGCAGTGGTGGAAAAGACGTGAAAACTCTTAAACATATGCGGCAGCTTTTATGAGAGAGGAGAGTTTTTTGATCAATGGATAGCGCACTATAAAGAGCATATATTGAGGAGGAAATGGATTGTGTTTTTGTTTTGGGTTCGATAATTGCTTTTTGTAGCTTTTTGTTATGATGTTTTTTTGTTTATTGCCTTTTTTAGCTTGTTTGGAGGGGGATTTGAATAACAGAAACGTCAATAAGGTAAGCTGTTGAGGATTGCTTTTGTGGGGGGTATAGCGAGTATATTTTTTATTTGTGATGATGTTTTTGTCACTATCTGATCAGTTATTTCCTATCGTTTTATGTAAAGAAAATTTAAAACTCTCTCTCCACGTGGTTTTTTAAGGTTCTAAGGTTTTTGTAAAAAACTGTAAGAGTTAAATACTTTTTTTGAGGGTTTTTTCTAGTTTGATGCGAATGTGTTCATTGCCAGCAATGATATTTTTTGCGGGATATATTGTTGCCTTCTTTATCGGTGATAAAGCCGCCGGCTTCGCGAACCATCAGTATGCCGGTAGTTCTATCAAAAATTTGTAGGTTATCTTCCCAAAAGCCATCGGTTTTTCCTGCGGTGACATAAGCTAAATTAAGAGCAGCAGCGCTAAGACGGCGAAGTCCAGCAACTTTCATCATTACTTGCGCAATTCAATAAGAGATAAGGTTGCGTGATGAGAGATATCTCTATGGGGATGTTGCAAAGTTGAACTTTTAGCATTGCCTTTTAAAAAGACACTACTTCTGAGGTCTAAATGCCTTTTTTGAGGGTTTTTTCTAGTTTGATGCGAATGTGTTCATTGCCAGCAATGATATTTTTTTTGCGGAATATATCGCTGCCGCCTTCTTTATCGGTGACAAAACCACCGGCTTCGCGAACCATCAATATTCCAGCAGCCATATCCCAAATTTGCAGGTTATCTTCCCAAAAGCCATCGGTTCGGCCAGAAGCAACATAAGCTAAATCAAGAGCAGCAGCGCCAAAACGGCGAAGTCCGGCAACTTCCGCCATCACATTGCGTAATTCAATAAGATAGGTTCCATGATTTGGGCGACCAAAATGCGGCATACCTGTGGCAATGACACAATCTTCTAGTCTGCGTCGAGCAGAAACGCGACAGCGCCGGTCATTGAAAAAAGCACCACAACCGCGTTCTGCGGTAAATAGTTCATCACTTACGGGATTGTAAATGACACCAGCAACGATTTTCCCTTGACTTTCTAAGGCAATGGAAACAGCAAAAAAAGGAATGCCATGAAGAAAATTTGTGGTGCCATCTAGAGGGTCAATAATGAAACGATGTTGGGAATCTTCGCCAATGATTTCTTCAGATTCTTCCATTAGAAAACCAAATTTGGGGCGCGCTTTGCTTAATTCATTGAAAATGATTTTTTCTGCTTTGCGATCTGCTTGGCTGACATAATCTGCTGGTCCTTTCAAAGATACTTGCAAATTTTGCACTTCACCGTAATCACGCACCAACGAGCGTCCTGCTTTCATTGCAGCTTGCACCATGACATTCATGACTGCAGAATGGGCCATTTTTTATTCCTTTATTTATCTTTTTCATTTGCGCGACGCAAATAAATCAACTCATTGGTGTCTACAATAATACGTTCACCAGCATTCATAAAGGGGGGAACAAGAATACGAATCCCGTTTTCAAGAATGGCGGGTTTATAAGAGGAGGTAACCGTTTGTCCTTTGATGGCAGGATCGGCTTCCACAATCGTGACAGCAACTTGATCAGGAAGTGAGATGCCAATAGGCTTTTCTTGATAAAGTTCAACTGTGACAGTCATCCCATCTTGGAGAAACGCAGCACGTTCACCAACAAAATCCTTTTGAAGTTCAAGTTGTTCATAAGATTCTGAATCCATAAAGACCAAAGCATCCCCTTGTTGATAAAGAAATGTGAAATCTTTTTGTTCAAGGCGCACGCGTTCAACCGTTTCAGCAGCACGAAACCGTTCATTAAGTTTTGTACCATCAATTAAATTTTTCATTTCAACTTGGTTAAATGCACCACCTTTTCCTGGTTTTACAGCGTTGCATTTAACAGCAACCCATAAGCTTCCTTGATGTTCGATCACATTACCAGGGCGAATTTCATTGCCATTAATTTTCATCGTTTCTATCCAATTCTATTCTTGCAAAAAGAACTCTTTTGTTGTCGTTATGGCGCTTTTCTTTGCTGCCTTTAACAGTGAGCTCTTTTGTTATTTTCGGGCTCAAATCTCTTTGATTAGCCTTGCGGCTCTCTCATGGTCCTGTGTGCTCCATAGGTTTTCTCATGTTTTTTGCAAAGAGAAAAGCTTAAGTAAAAAAGGACCTTGATGTATTTTTGCTTTTCAGTTCTTTGCAAGACCATAAAAAGCGCTCAGACGCAAGCTTTTTAAAAATTTGCACAAAAATTTTTTAGAATTTTTGGGGGAATTTATCCCGTTGTGTCGTAAAATATCATCATTGATGGCAATGATATAAGTTCCGTAAAACCATGAGGTGTTTTTAATTGAGAATGTGTGGTGAATATTTGAGGGGGGCTTGTCCGGATAATCTTGTGAAATGAACCACATGAAATGGGAAGATAAAAGAGGAAGCTAAAAGAGTTCTGTTCTGAGAAGACGGATTGTTTACCAACTGGATAGGGAAGGGACTTCTGTCCTTTGAGGTGTGGGAGGCAAGTTAAGAACAGAGAGTGTAGCGCCCTATATCATAATGTTAAAAGTTTTCATTTTGATCAGAGAATAATTGTAAAATGGCTCTTTGTTTTATCGAGGTTAGAACTCTAAATCTTTTGAGCAGCAGGTATTCTTCTGTGCTTGATGCGATTTCATCATGGTGGTATGGGGGCTGTTGTTTTGTTAAGATATCCGCATAGAAAAAGGAAACCAGAACATTTAGGCTATCGGAAATTTCTTTTAAACGCCCTGCGCTGACACGATTTAAGCCTTTTTCATATTTCTGGATTTGTTGGAAAGTGACACCTAAATGTTGACCTAATGTTTTTTGAGACATCTTCAACATTTTTCGTCTAAAGCGAATTTTTTTGCCAATGAATTTCCCACTGAAAATGTCGTTATAAGGATTTTTACCGATACCCTAGAAAATGCTACACGGGATATAGAAAGCTATTCAGCTGCTTCAATCACAGATAAGCCAAGTTTTGCATTTGCATCTTCGCGTAATAATTTGCTAGGGTGTGGGGCATTTTCATTATTTTTAGTATTCTTCTTTCCTTAAATCTTAAAGCTGTAACTTACACTATTTTGTATTGTCACAATCTATAATAAAATTTATCCACTCTGGCTAAAAATGAGGTTTTTTATTAAGCTGCAAATCTCTTTGCCTTTCGCAAGAGCTTTTAAGTTTTTACGTTTAAAATATAGAGAATGGTTACATGAAATAGCGGGTTCATTTGGGATGAGTATTTATATAAGAACGCGGCTCTCCGTTCACGTTATACTGAAAAAGAGACACTATAGTGCTACTATTTAATCTTATTCTATAACTCAAATTCACACCCATGTTTTGTTGTTTTTGGGGTTGATCTGTATAAATCACATTATATCCATTCTGTCGCAACAGATTGATAAATACAGGAGTAAAGTTGTCTGCTGTATTATTTTTCTTTATAAGAAGTGTGGTTGTAGCGGGTGGTAAAAACCCTTTGTTACCGCTAATAAATTTGTTAGCGACTAATTGTGCCTGACGCTTTGTAAGACTTTGATCAACATAATTTGATGAATAATTGCCTACAGATGCGCAACCTGCCACCACCACAACCGGTGACAGCAATAAATATTTTAACATCGTTAATTCCCCTTACTTATTGTTGCTCTTTTTTGCGAAGCTCCTATTCCAAAAATTAAGAGCAACTTTACCTATAGCTACTTAACAACATATCGGTATCTAATCAATCGGTTAATTAATCAATGAATAATGGTTTCAGCTGTAAAGGTTGCTTGAAGTGCTTCTTGCGGCGTATATTTTAATAAACAGCTGTTTTTGGTGATTGTGATAAAAAAGCAATTTTTTGCGTTTGCATGTTAAGATCACGTCCTCTGTCACCATTATAAAATCATGCGTTAGGTGCTGTTCCAGATTGACCAAAAAAATTTTCAAGCATTGCTTTTTGAGGGCTATTTTTTTTAAAATCCGCATGAATGCTTATTTTGTTTGCTGTAAAATACTATCGTTTGAGGTGTGGTGCTGTAAGGCATCAAACTTTGCACATGTGATATTTTTATGAGAATGTGTGGTGAATATATGAGGGGGGGGCTTGTCCGGATAATCTTGTGAAATGAACCACATGAAATGGGAAGCTAAAAGAGTTCTGTTCTGAGAAGACGGATTGTTTACCAACTGGATAGGGAAGGGACTTCTGTTCTTTGAGGGGTGGGAGGCAAGTTAAGAACAGAGAGTGTAGCGCCCTATATCATAATGTTAAAAGTTTTCATTTTGATTCAGAGAGTAATTGTAAAATGGCTCTTTGTTTTATCGAGGTTAGAACTCTAAATCTTTTGAGCAGCAGGTATTCCTCTGTGCTTGATGCGATTTCATCATGGTGGTATGGAGGCTGTTGTTTTGTTAAGATATCAGCATAGAAAAAGGAAACCGGAACATTTAGGATATCGGAAATTTCTTTTAAGCGCCCTGCACTGACACGATTTAAGCCGTTTTCATATTTCTGGATTTGTTGGAAAGTAACACCTAAATGTTGACCTAATGTTTTTTGAGACATCTTCAATATTTTTCGTCTAAAACGAATTTTTTTGCCAATGAAAATGTCGTTATCAAGATTTTTGGCTTGCATTTTAAAGCCCCCTCCGAGTGCGAGCGCCCTCGCGTTGGTATTCCGGGAGCTTGAAAATACTGAACTCAAATCAGCCTTTTTGCTTTTAGTGCTTAAAGCACCTGGACATAGCAAAAACTCCCGGAATTCCGGGATACCCACAAAGTGGGGTAAATTCATGTTTGAGTTTTCGGGTTTTCAAGGCCCTATTGGTCGTTGCGTATGCGACCAAAACATCTTTTAATTCATAAAGTAATTTTAGGGAATTTACAATAAAAAATAGTTTTTTTATAAGAGACGGCGTGTTTTTCATCCAAGCAAAAAGAATGAAAAAATAGAGCTTTTGGAATTTGCGTGATAGCCTAGTTCTTTTGCTTATTGGATATTGTTTGCTTAAGCAAATGACATCAGTGCGTTTTCTTTACCAATGGAAATGTCGTTATAAAGATCTTTGGTTTGCATTTCCCTCCGACGGGGTGCAAGCGCCCTCGCGTTGGTATTCCGGGAGTCTAAAAACACTGACCTCAAATCAGCATTTTGCTTTTAGGGCTTATCGCCCCTAGACAGTGCAAAATCTTCCGGAATTTCTATAAATTTTATCTTTTTGAAGCAGAGAGGAGTATTTTAAAAAACAGGAAGGAGCTTTATTGCTTCTTTGTGCGCTTTTTCTAGTTGTGTTTTGTCCATGCCTTGGAGCATCATTTCAAGATCAGGGGCTTGCATTTTTGCCTCCTTTGCAAGCATATACCATGCCGCTGCCATTATTATATCGCCTTTTGTTCCTGTGCCATCTCGATAAAGCCTAGCAAGAGAAATCTGTGCTGGTGCTATCATGTTGATAGCATTTCTTTGAAGTAAATGAAAAGCACGGGGAAAATCTGTTTCTCCTCCACGCCCCTGTATAAGCCATTGTGCTAAATGAAGTTGAGCT
Organism: Bartonella sp. MR168JLCBS; assembly: GCF_042194175.1. Classification (NCBI taxonomy): domain Bacteria; kingdom Pseudomonadati; phylum Pseudomonadota; class Alphaproteobacteria; order Hyphomicrobiales; family Bartonellaceae; genus Bartonella; species Bartonella sp. MR168JLCBS. Next base: position 405,585 of record NZ_JBHIMP010000001.1, read on the forward strand.
TTTAAGTGGTTGTTTTGAGCCGCTACCTCCATGAGTTTGCGGGCATTGCGATCATCCTTGGGTCGTGTTAACGTGCCTAAGGCAAGAATTTTTGCAGCAGAAAAAGCAGCTTCAGCATCCCCAAGAGCTGCACCTTTTAAGTACAATTTTAAGGCTTGCTCGATTGCTTCATTTTCACGACTTTGGGAAGAAACACCGGGGAGAGCTTGTTTTTCCTGTGAGGCTTTATAAAGAAGCAGTTGTCCATAATAAAAATAGGCTTCCTTGACGCCTGCATTGACAGCTTTTTGAATGAATTGTTCACCAAGTTCTTGATTTTGTTTTATAAAGTGACCATCAAACAACATAAGTCCATAGCGTAGTTGTGCTTGGGGTTCCCCCTGTTTTGCGGCGCGTTCAAACCATAAAGCAGCACGCGCACCGTCAATAGGGACAGCACATCCCTCCATATAAATTCGGGCAAGAAGAGTTTGTGCAAAAGGATCATTTTTTTCAGCACGTCGGAGTGCTTCACGAAAAGCTTTTAAATAATAACCTTGGATGTAATAGTCATAGGCTTGATCATAGTCTCCTGCTTTTAAGGGCTGAAAAGGTTCTTGAGTGTTTGAAGCTTCTTGAATCGTATTGAAAGAGCCTTCAGAACTTGAGAATTCTTCAGTGTTTCCAGCTGAATTGACAGCAGAACTTGCAAGTCCAATCACGCCTAAGATAAGCAGCTTGACGCTTCTCTTGATCATGGTGTTTTCTCCTCATTACCGATCAGAATTTTCACATTTTTCTTTCATCATTACAAGCCGTATAAGAATCTCATTTCTATATTACTTTTTATTTCTCAGTTTTTCATCTTAGTTAAGGTAGGGTTGGGTAAGTTTAAAAAAATAGCATAAATGTCGACGAGAGCCAGACTGTTTAAAACAGTTTTGTTAAAAATAATAATAATGAAGGGGTGTCGTGTGTAAAAATGCTTATCTTCTATTATATTAAGGGCATCTCCTCCTAAAATGAAAAAATGCTTACAATGGGGGCTGCTTTTTAAAATACGTATGAATGCTTATGAATAGTGCGCTATCCGTGTGATGTTAGCTTGCATTCTCATCAGCGATGAGCTGTAAAAAGGCTTTCTTTTTAACCGTTGTGAGAGTTCTAAATCTTTTGAGCAGCAGATATTCCTCTGTGCTCGATGCGATTTCATCATGATGATATGGGGGCTGTTGTTTTGTTAAGATATCCGCGTAAAAAAAGGAAAGTGGAACATTCAAAATATCAGAAATTTCCATTAAACGCCCTGCGCTGACACGATTTAAGCCTTTTTCATATTTCTGGATTTGTTGGAAAGTGACGCCTAGATGTTGACCTAATGTTTTTTGAGACATCTTCAACATTTTTCGTCTCAAACGAATTTTTTTGCCAACAAAAAGATCAATATTAAGATTTTGAGATTGCATTTTTCCCCGCCGGTTGCGAGCGCCCTCGCATTAGTATTCCGGGAGTCTAAAACTGAACTCAAATCAGCACCTTGCTTTTAGTGCTAAGAAGCACCTGGACATAGCAAAATCTCCCGGAATTCCGGGATACCCACAAAGTGGGATAAATTCATGTTTGAGTTTTCGGGTTTTAGAGCCCTATTGGTCGTTGCGTATGCGACCAAAACACCTTTTAATTCATAAAGTAATTTCAGGAAATTTACAATAAAAATTAAAATAGTGTCTCTTACCGTGTCGTTTCTTAAAATGGAGGGGTGGCATGTTTTGCATTCAAGCAATAAAGCGTTCACAAAGGGGACTTTGAATAGCACACACTATCGCGTTATGTTAGCTTGCATTCTCATCAGCGATGAGCTGTAAAAAGGCTTTCTTTTTTACCGTTGTGAGAGTTCTAAATCTTTTGAGCAGCAGATATTCCTCTGTGCTCGATGCGATTTCATCATGATGATATGGGGGCTGTTGTTTTGTTAAGATATCCGCGTAAAAAAAGGAAAGTGGAACATTCAAAATATCAGAAATTTCCATTAAACGCCCTGCGCTGACACGATTTAAGCCTTTTTCATATTTCTGGATTTGTTGGAAAGTGACACCTAAATGTTGACCTAATGTTTTTTGAGACATCTTCAACATTTTTCGTTTTAAGCGAATTTTTTTGCCAACAAAAAGATCAATATGAGGATTTTTACTTTGCATTTTTCCCCGCCGGTTGCGAGCGCCCTCGCATGAGTATTCCGGGAGCTTGAAAGTACTGAAATCTAATCAGCTTTTTTTGCTTTTAGTGCTTAAAGCACCTGGACATAGCAAAAACTCCCGGAATTCCGGGATACCCACAAAGTGGGGTAAATTCATGTTTAGATTTTCGGGCTTTCAAGACCCTCTTGGTCGTTGCGTATGCGACCAAAACATCTTTTAATTCATAAAGTAATTTCAGGAAATTTACAATAAAAATAGTTTTTTACTTACAAAATTTGTTTTTTAATGAGAGGCTATTCGCCTCTTAAACCTCTCTGGAACGATTACCAAAATCATGATATCAGATCCGTGTTTTTTGAGAGGGTTAAAAAGCCTTAAGTTTTAAGATCAAAAGAACTTTGGACGCTTAAAAGTTAAACATTTTCAATTCTCTAGTATTGACAACATAGCCAAGAGTAATTATTTTCAATATTCAGGAATAGAAAGGACATATATTATGAAGACCACCCTTTCTCCGCTAATTTCAGAGTTCGAAACTGTTGAACAGGAAAGCAGCTACACTGCATGGCTGCGCGATAAGGTAGCGAGAAGTCTTGCAAATCCATATCCTCCTATTCCGCATGATGAGGTTATGGCTGAAATGGAAGTTATAATCAGTCAGCTTGAAGCTGAACAGGAAAAGTGATGCTTCCGGTTGTTTGGTTGTCTTCGACGCGCGACGATTTGCGTCAGATTTTAACGTACATTGCTCGCGAAAATTCATCTGCTGCGCGCCGAATGAAAAGGTTTTTAGAAGCCTCCGTACTGCCATTGGCAGAACATCCATATTTATACAGACAGAGTGAGAAGGTATTAGGATTACGAGAAATTGTAGCGCATCCAAATTACCTTATATTGTATCGAGTAGCTGCAAATCAAATCGAAATTGTAGCTGTAGTACATGCCTGACGTGAATTTCCTATTTTTCTTTAATCTAATCAGAGGCTATCTGCCTCTTAAACCTTTCTGGAACAATTACCAAAATTATGACAACAGCCCCGCGTTTATCAAAGAGACTAAAATGATTTCTTCTATGGTAATGAATTCACACGCAGTCTCTTCATTTAAATTTGCACAATTGCTTGCTGTTTGAGGAAGGGTGGGGGGTGATCGTTTCTTTGAGCCTATAGGATGTGTGTGTCTGTGGAATGTGGTAGGGTGCCTTGTGGTTTTGGGCGTGCGCTTTAAAAAATAAACATAAGCATTATTCAAATTTAATTTAATGCACGAGTAATTTCATTTATATTAAAAGAGAAATCAGCTTCTCCTAAGCGCTCTATAAGTTTGGGAAATGTTTCTTTTACGTGTTCTTTAAAAGAAAGGTAGTAAACTCCACCAACATCTGAAAGCATTTCAATGCCTTCTTTTTGTAGAATAGCAATCCTCTCAAGAGGAAGTGCGGCAGCTAACATGCCCATTTCGAAAATAACGTTTTGTCGTGCACGGGGTTGAACTTTTTCTGCACCTTGAGATATAGCATAACCCATGTCATCATGCGTGAGGAGTACAATACCAAAACCTATAGAACTGTCACAAATTTCTTTTTTCAAAGTTTGAATGATGGTTAAACCATTACCACTCGTGTTTTGTAAGATGTATGGTTCGAGACCAAGCTTGAGAAGAATAAGTTCAAGCTCCTTTAAGGCATAACGATCGTGACCATGAACGATAAAGATTTTTTTATTTGAGGTATTGGGGGCAGTTTTTGAGGAAGGAATCGTTGATGTTTCTTCTAGATGCTTTGCTAAAGCTTTTTCTAGCTCATGGCAGAAAATTTTTTCACCTAGTATGACTGTTTTTCCTGTGTTATCATCCCAAAGAATGATTCTTCCTTCAGAGGCTTCAATCTTATACGTAAAACCATAGGGACTTTTTTGTATGGCTTTAACATCTGTGATTTGATATCCAGCTTTGCGAATTATGTTTTTAAGATCTTCAAGTGTTCCATTGTATTCAAACGGCCCTCTGTATTTGTATTCCATTTTTTATGTCCCCTTCATATCTCTATCATTCGTTGTTGGTATTAGTGATCAACATTAACAATGACAAATTCCCCCGCAATCATAAAGGCTTCTTTTTATAAGATTTTGAATTAGAAAGTTTTTATGATTCTTCTCTCTATTTATTATATCAAAAAAAGATGCTAGCTTTTCATCTCATTTGATTGAATTATTAAGCAATTTTATTGAGTTTCGAGGTATCTTCTTTATCTGTTATTGTGTGCTCTACATAAGTAATATAGTGGTGAGTGTTTGGATTTTTATTAACACTTTATTTATAAATTCTCCTCCTATATTACAAGGGGGGTTTTTTCACATTTTTCTTGCATTGTTTTAAGCAGTATTAAGGGATTGTCGTTCCCAAAAATCACTTCTTCTACAGCAATGAATTCACATCCAGTCTTTAAGGCTTCATCAAAGGTTGAAAAATCGCTTCCTGCTTGGATAATGGCGGGGGTTTGCATAATTTCTGCCCACCATGTTGCTAACTGGAGATTGCGGGGGTGCGCATGGGGTTTTTTATCAGCCCCTAATTTGCCAAAAAATAGATAATCAACACCTGTTTCCGCTGCAAGCATAGCACTATGGCGATTGCGTAGATTGCCAAAGCCTATGATTTTTTGCTCCTTTTGCTGATTTTTGAAGCTTTCAAGAGCGTTAAGATCATCTTCTATGTGCAATCCATCAGCCTTTATGCGCCCAGCAATGCGGCTGTCATCAGCGATGAGAAGGGCTGCGTTATGATGTTGAATATCTTCTGCGTAAGTTTGCGCTTGTTGTTGTAAAAAAGAGCTATCATCTTTCAACTTTTCAGAATCATAGAGGATGACGCATGCAAAAGACTTTGTTTGCAAAATTTGCTGCAAAAATGGGTGTGGGGTGTTGCGCCGAACATCGAGTGTTAAAATCAACTGAGGGAAAAGAGGCGGATCAATTGGTTTATTTTTTTGTTCTGTCATGTCAAATCCCTGTTTCTTAGAGAAAAATAATGCTTAAAATTAAAGTTTCATTCTATTATGCTTATTTGCGATGAAAGTGACCACCATTTTCACGTAATTTAAAGGATTTGTGGGTGTGTGGGAGCCTGCTTATGAGAAATGAGAGTGTTTTTAAGCATAATATGTCGCCTTTTTGCTGTGATACATGTATGGATTCTTTTCGTTCTTTTACCTTTAAAAAAATTTTGCCTTTTAAAAAATAAACGCTTAAAATGAAACTTGACTCTTAAAAATTAAAATTTCATCCTGTTTATGCTTGTTGGCAATAAGGGTAACCACCATTTTTATGGGACTTCAAGGGGTTTGTGGCGTGTGGGAGTCCACTGATGAAATACCAAGGTGTTCTTGAGCATAATACTCAACCTTTTCACCGTGATACGCGTATTGACGTTTTTCGTTCTTTAGCCTTATTGACGATTTTCATCAACCATATTCCCAGAACGATCTATGAGTCTTTTACCCATAGAAATTTCGGTTTTTCTGATTGTGCAGAAGTGTTTGTTTTGCTTTCAGGGATTGCTCTTGGGTTAAGTTTTCATGGACGGTTACAGCAAAAATCCTTTGCTTTTATCATCCGAAAACTGTGGTACAGAGCTTTGCAGCTCTATGGCGCATATCTTTTTACTACTTTTGTCACGTTAAGTCTTTTTTTTGCTGCCTTTTTATTATGGAAAACAGAAAAACTTTTATCAATGAACAATGTGGGACTCTTTTTTAAAGAGCCTGGTATCGCATTTTTGAGTACCTTAAGCTTTGGGCATCAATTGGGATATAATAATATTCTTCCTCTTTATATCGTTTTGATGTTTTTTGCGCCTTTTATCCTTTATTTGAGTTGTAAACAGACAAAGTGGCTGCTTTTGGGCTCCTTTACACTGTATCTTATCTGCGGATTTTATAAAATTGCTCCTCCTTCTTATCCTTTAGAAGGAAAGTGGTTTTTAAACCCTTTGTCTTGGCAATTCTTATTCGTCATAGGATTGACCAGTACTTTAGCGCTTAAACAAGGAAAAACAATCGCTTTTCAGTCTTTTTGGATTGTTTGTGCGGCAGCTTATCTCTTGTTGGCACTGTTATGGGTTCGCTTAAACTGGTGGGGTATTTTGGGGTGGCTTGGCTGGTCTTCCCCATTGTTGAACTTTAATAAAACCTTTTTAAGCTTGCCACGTTTACTCCATGTTCTTGCATTAGCCTTTTTTATTCTTTCTTTGCCCTGCATCAATAAATGGTTTTATGTCTCTCAGAAACATCCTTTAGCAATCTTAGGAAAACATAGTTTACCGGTTTTTGTAACGGGAACCATTTTTGCGATGTTTGGACAAATTATAAAAACAGTGATGACAGGAACGTTTTTTTCCGATACCCTCTTAATAATAACGGGTATTGCTCTGCAATTTGGAGTCGCCTATTATTGTGAAAGACGGCGATCTTGGCAGTGGTCCTTTTCAAGGAAACTGATCCGTTTATAAGAAAAACGCTCCTGTAGTGTTTGTTGGGTGCGTTAACCTTAGTATAAAAAGCGCGTTGCGCAAAAAAATTAAAAGAGGTAGCAGTTTAAAAAAAAAGCGTTCTACACAGCAACAAAAGAAACTTTTTAATACTCTATTCGTTGAGTGGTGTAATTTTGTGCTGATACTTGGAGTATAAAAGCGTGAGTGTACATAAACGTCCATATGATGAACCTATTATCATGATTGAGCATAATGCTTTTGAAAATGCTTTTAATCGTCTCTATGAAGAAACAATGGCGCTGATTGAAAAAACCGCAGCGTATATTGATTCAGAAGGGAAATTAGTGGCACGTTCCCTTTCGGCAGAAGTTTCTGCAATCTATGCGAAAGAGGCTATGTATTTAAGTACACGACTGATGCAAATCGCTTCTCAACTCCTTCTTCTTCGGGCAGAGCGCGAAGGGGAAATGTCATCAGAACAAATAAAAAAAGAAATTGTAAAAGTGTCACTTCATACACCAACATTGGAACTTGAAACCCCTCATTGGCATGAATTGCCAGAAATTTTCCGCCAATTTGTTTCTCATTCATTGCGTTTAGAAGCGCGCATACAGTATATGCGTGCTGGGTGGGAAACTGCAGCCTCCTGTGCCTTAGAAGATGATAATCCAGTAGGAAAACAAATCGAATTGCTCAAAACAGCCTTTGGGCGTTCTTAGAGGTATTCCCTTGCTTTGCGCGAAGGGGAAATGTCATCAGAACAAATAAAAAAGCAATTGTAAAAGTGTCACTTCATACACCAATATTGGAATTTTTCCCTTTCATTGGCATGAATTGCCAGAAATTTTCCGCCAATTTGTTTCTCATTCATTGCGTTTAGAAGCGCGCATTTTTTTCGTTTAGATATGCGGCTGTAGTTTAAGCGCTCTGGTAAATAAGGGGAGGCTGTAGTTTAAGCGATCCAGTGGGAAAACAAATCGAATTACTGAAAACAGCTTTTGGGGGTGTTTTGAGAAGAATAGCGCCTTGCTTCTTTCTTGCGATATTTAGAGCAATCTACCCATTTTTTACAACCAAAATGTCACAACTAAAACCAATCTAGAGTGCTTTTTTCTGCCTAATTTCTATTTGAGCGTAGGAAATATCTTGAGCTTATAGCTGAGAGGTATTGATTTCGAATTATGGCATGGGATGGGGTATGGTTGGTCTTGTGGAAATCGGCTTTGATTGATTGCAGCTGGAACACTTTCTGTTGATCTGTCGTGTGATTTTGTTTTGGCTATGATAATGATCGGGCGCTAGATAGAGCTAGGGATTGTATATCAATTTATTTATGCTCTATAACTTATGCCTATAAAGTTGCTGTAGAGCGTGTGTTAATGAGGATGATACACATTGTGTCAGTTTTTGGGCTTCTCTTGTTTTGAATGGAAGTTATTTTCTTCGCGTAAAATAAAACATCCAAAATAAAGTGCCATATAATGAATGCCTCAGGGGTTCTCTGTGCCCCCATGCAATGTCCCCTCTCTATGCAATGACATTGTGGTGTAATGGGCATATTCAAAAACACCTCTCAGTTCTTGTTCACATCCATTGAGCTCCCTCATCTTAACGCTTGCAACGGAGCAAGCCGGCACCATCATCATATTTGCCAGTCCCCAGTGTTGCGACAAGTTCTTGGCTCTTGAGATGGTTCATTAGAGGCATGTTTAGTCCTTTCTTGTACAGTTTCACTTCACACGGAAATCCCACGTGTGATGTGCAGACAAAAGATTTTGATTGATTCAATATAAAGAGGTTTGTAATGAGAAAATCTTACGATATTCGGGATTCTTATTCAACATACAAAATAATGAATTATCTCTATAAATCAATGTATTGATTTATTATGGTAGCGTCATGTTATAACGTAAAAAGTTTCCGCAAAGTGTATAGCATCCATTGCATAACCTCTTTACACTTAATGAATGTACAATCCAGCACTCTCTATTTGCTCGCTTGCGATGTTTAACTGTTATGGCATTGGAAATGATACAGAAAGGGAATTTTTATGCTTTATAGGGTGCTTTATAGGGTGTTTGCTTGTGATGTGTGAATGGTTTTGATTGATTTTAGTTATGCTTCATAAAGTATGTTCCATAAAGATGCTGTTCGTTGCGTTTTATAATTGTATAAATTGGGGGGCATGACCATCTTTTGACTGGTTTTGTCTTGTGCTGCTGTTTTGTTTGTGGTCTTGTCTTTATTCACATCTTTATTCACAGGGGGGAAAAGTGTATAGACTGTAGTTTATGGCAGAGACGATTCGTATTATAGGCATTGATCCCGGATTACGGCGTACAGGGTGGGGCGTTATCGATGTTGCTGGTAATCGTCTTCAGTTTATTGCAGCAGGGACGGTTTCTTCTGATGTAAAGTGTGAGCTGGCTTCCAGATTATGTCAGATCCACAAAGGTCTTTCAGAGGTTGTGCATCAATTTATGCCCCATGAAGCCGCTGTAGAACATGTGTTTGTTAACAAAGATGCTACAGCAACTTTAAAACTTGGGCAAGCGCGTGCAATTGCACTGCTGGTTCCTGCGCAAGCAACTCTTCCTGTTTTTGAATATGCGCCCAACAAAGTGAAAAAATCGGTTATTGGTGTTGGACATGGGGCTAAAGAACAAATCCATATGATGGTAAAAGTTCTACTCCCACGGGCTGAATTTGATAGCAGTGATGCGGCTGATGCTCTTGCTCTTGCTCTTTGTCATAGTATGCATCGTAAGAGTATTGACCGATCTTATCAGGCAAGGATGGCGATATGAGTGGGGTGGCAACATGATTGGCAAATTAAAGGGCACCCTTGAACATATCTTTGATGATCATATCCTTCTTGATGTGCACGGTGTGGGGTATGTTGTTTTTGTGTCAAATCGGCTGCGTCCTTCTTTGCCTTCTGTTGGGGAGGCGTTAAGCCTTTTTATTGAAACGCATGTTCGGGAAGACGCAATCCGCCTTTTTGGTTTTGCTACAAGAGCTGAACAGGAGTGGTTTTGTCTTCTACAAAATGTTCCTGGAGTAGGGGCGAAGGTTGCTTTGGCAATCTTGGGTACTTTATCGCCAGATGAACTCGCACAAGCTATTGCCTTAAACGATGTTGCGATGATTAGTCGAGCGCCGGGCGTTGGTAAAAAAGTCAGTGAAAGAATTGTGGGTGAACTGAAAAGTAAAACACTCCCCTTTGAACAAGCGCTCAAGACTGTTTCGGTTTCTCAGCGTGAGATGACCAATCAACCTGCGCATGACGCGCTTTCCGCGTTGATGAAGCTAGGGTTTGAACGGGAGCAAGCATCCCGTGCTCTTGCTCTTGCGATGAACGCTCTTGAGGAGGAAACTGTTTCTTCTGCCCTGCTGATCCGCCATAGTCTCAAATTGCTTTCTTCTCCTACTTAAAATCAAGGTAACAATGCATAAAGATGAAGATAAACGCCTTCTGGGTTCCGCTCCCCTTCCTAACGATCCAGATCGTTCCTTAAGACCACAAGTTCTCGATGATTTTATTGGTCAAGAAGCGGCACGGGCTAATTTAAAAATATTTATTGAAGCAGCAAAAACGCGGCAAGAAGCGCTGGATCATGTTTTGTTTGTAGGACCTCCGGGGTTAGGAAAAACAACGCTTTCACAGATTATGGCAAAAGAATTAGGCGTTAATTTTCGCTCTACTTCAGGACCTGTCATCGCTAAAGCAGGAGATTTAGCCGCTCTCTTGACCAATCTCGAAGAACGGGATGTCTTGTTTATTGATGAAATTCATCGCTTAAATCCGGCGATTGAGGAAATTCTTTATCCAGCTATGGAAGATTATCAACTTGATTTGATTATTGGGGAGGGGCCGGCAGCACGTTCGGTGAAAATTGATCTGGCTAAATTTACTTTGGTAGCGGCAACTACACGTTTGGGGCTTTTGACCACACCGCTGAGAGACCGTTTTGGCATCCCAATTCGTCTAAATTTTTATACTATAGAAGAATTGGAATATATTGTGCAGCGTAATGCACGGCTTTTTGCCGTCAAGATCAGTGATGATGGTGCTCATGAAATTGCACGCCGAGCACGGGGCACTCCTCGTATTGCTGGGCGGCTTTTACGGCGCGTTTGTGATTTTGCTTTGGTTAAACAGGCAAAACAAATTGACCAAAAAATCGCCGATGAAGCGCTTTCGCGCCTTGAGGTCGATCATCTTGGGCTTGATCCGCTTGACCGCCGCTACTTGCTCCTGATTGCGGAAACTTTTTTAGGGGGACCGGTGGGGATTGAAACAATTGCTGCTGCTTTATCAGAACCACGCGATGCCATTGAAGATATTGTTGAACCGTATTTGCTCCAACAAGGGTTTATTCAAAGAACCGCTCGTGGGCGCATTCTAACTGAAAAGGCTTGGAGCCATTTAGGGCTTTCTGCTCCTGCCTCTACAACCTCTATACAAAGGCGTTCTCAACTTTCTGATGCTCAAGACAATTCATCACTTCAGACGTCTTTATGGGATGGGGAAGATGACTAAGATATTCTCTTTATTAAAAGAAACTATGTGAATATTTTATAGCAAGGTCATAAAATACAAGAGACGTGCTTCTTTTAGTATATTCTGACCAAAAAGGTCTTGCACGATTAAGGGGGGGCTTTTTCTTTTCACAACTTCAACACAAAAATGTGTTCAATCTTTTGATTGATAAATAATTTGCTATATTAGATGATTTTATGGGACATGAAGCCAATGACAGAAATAACTCCTTTTAAGAGCAATCATACAAATGCTTTTCATAATTTTCAGGTCCGCGTTTATGTTGCGGATACAGATTTTTCCGGAGTGGTTTATCATGCGCGTTATCTTGAGTTTTTTGAACGAGGACGTTCAGAGTTTTTACGGGATACCGGTTTTAATAATAAGATGTTAGCAGCAGGGGTTGAGGGGGAAAAACTGTTTTTTGTTGTGCGTCATATGGAAATTAATTTTTCAAGACCAGCTAAAATTGATAATCTTTTAGTTGTTAAAACACGTGTTACTCATATCCAAGGGGCACGCTTTTTTATGGAGCAATCTATTTTGCATGAGGCGACCACGTTGGTAACAGCTAAAGTTGAAATTGCTCTGATTAATGAGGAGGCAAAACCGCGACGTTTACCCAAAGAACTTTTTGCAAAAATGCTTGGTTAAAAGTGTTATTCATTGAGCGAGCAGCTTCAGGAGAGATCAGGGGATGTAAAGTAACCTACAATCTAAGACCATACATTTATCATAGCCTAAATGTTTCCCAACAAGGTCACATGATACATCAAAAGAAAGCACCTCTGCTACAATAACTACACTAAATTGAAGATGATATCCCACAAAATTAAACACGCCTCATCCATGTTATGATTCAAAATCAATGTCTCATCATCCATTTTCTGCTATAAACTCAAGATATTTTCTTTCTTTTGAAGAAAGGTTCGTTGGCATAAGAAAACAGCAGAAAAGTACAAAACAAAAAAGAAATAAAAAATGGATTAAGATTTATTTTTATAAAAATGCACATACCCAGCACAATATTGCAATAAAGTGATAATAAGCTATTAGGTCAAAAATTTTCTCAAAACACCCAAAGAGTATTTTAAGCAATTTGATTTGTTTTTTACTGGATTGTCATTTGGCATCACAAGAGCGCATGTCCCATCCATTTTCATCCATAATGCATGACTTTATCTGCGCTCCTAAACGCAGTGAATGAGTGAGAGATTAATGTATACAAAGCAGAAATGTATTCTGGATTTAAAGTTTCAAAAGCATATTATTTTATATAATAGATTGACTTAGAAAGATAAATTATCACTTCTCACGGGTACAAACCCCAATAGAGTCATAGAGTAAAATACTTTCATTTCAAATCTGTTCATGTTGAAACAATTAAAATCATTTGCTTATACATCATAAGATGAGCAATATAAATCATTGAAAAAATTGTAAAAATGTTTCTTATGGATCATTCTCAATGCAATAACGATCAAATATCGCAAGTGAGCAAAGAGAGCGAAGAAGCCGGTTTTCATGAAGTAAAGATGTGAAAAGGCTTTTTTTACGTCATAGAAGCTTTTACGTTATACTATGGTGTCAGAGAGATGATGGGCATTGAAAGGGGCGAATTCACAACACAATGAGACTATATGAGACTTACAATAGATTATATGGGACTACAATAGGGGTGCATGGGTGAGGCGCATTGTTGTGAGGCATTTTATGGTGGTTTATTGTCGTTTTTGTGCCCGAGGGTATCCCCGTATTAAATTCGATGAAAAATGAGAGAAACAATAGTCTGAGGCAAAGCGTAATCTTTCATGATTATAACATATTTATTTATAATGATAATTCATTGCGTTGTCACTTTTGGATAATTCTGAAACTTGTAAGATTTTTTCTTTTCAAGCCCTATTGCTGTGAATTAATCAAAAACATTTTCTTACATGTCACAAGCGGGGTTGGTGAGTGGATACAGAAACACTTGAGAAAGGAATAAAAATGCCTCTTATGAATCTTTTCAAGTGCTAAGATTTATCGCTGCATTTTGAGCTTAAAACGTGTATGATGTTTTAGTTTTTTTTCATGAGCGTAAAGGTGGTGGTGCATAATAGATTTGATATCATGCATTTTTATATCTTTTGTTTTTATAGCATTTATGGGGAAGGCTTTATCGTTATATTTTTCATAAATGCTGTTGTGAAATGAGGGGGGGCGTGTGTTGAGGGATGTCTCTCGTCATCACTTTTTAAAGAAATTTAAGAAACAAGTCTTGTTTTAGCACATGAATTTATGTGAAACTAAGGTTTTTTACTTAAATTTAGAAACTATAAAATAATCTGTTTTATAGAATTTTAAAAAATACACCTTTTATTTAGAGGGACAAAAATTATGCCGCATGGTGAACTAACGAATCCGGAAACAATTGGAATGTTGCATTTGTTTATGCAAGCGAGTTGGATCGTGAAAGGTGTTATGATCGGGTTGCTGCTCGCTTCCATTTGGAGTTGGGCAATTATTTTTGATAAAATTTTTACGTATCGGAGATTACGGCGTGAAATAAAGCAGTTCGAACGTACATTTTGGTCAGGCAAAGCGCTAGAAGATCTTTATGCATCATGTAAAAGTCAACACACCAATAGTATATCCGCCGTTTTTATGGCGGCGATGATTGAATGGAAAAAATCTCTTGAAAAAGGGACCCATACATCGAAAAGTTTGCAGAGCAGAATTGATAAGGCTATGGATTTGACGCTGGGACGTGAAAGTGAAAAAATAGAATCAAAATTAAGTTTTCTTGCGACACTGGGATCTGCGGGGCCCTTTATCGGACTTTTTGGAACAGTTATTGGTATTATGGAGTCTTTTCTTTCTATTTCAGCTTCTCAAAATACATCACTTGCCATTGTCGCGCCAGGGATTGCAGAAGCGCTTTTAGCAACCGCTATTGGTTTGTTTGCAGCAATTCCAGCCGTTATTGCTTATAACAAGTTGACTCATGAAAGTGCGCGCATCATTGCACAAATAGAAAATTTTGCCGATGAATTTTCAACAATTGTATCGCGGCGTATTGATGAAACACGCACAGCACCTTCCTCATTATAAAAAGGAGCTTATCCCATGGGAATTTCTGTTGCTTCTTCTTCTCGAAAAAATACACGCAGGCGCTATCATTCACGAAGCCAACTGATGAGTGAGATCAATGTCACTCCTTTTGTGGATGTCATGCTGGTCTTGTTGATTATTTTTATGGTCTCTGCCCCCCTTTTAGTGAACGGTGTTCCTCTAGATTTGCCTCATAGTCAAGCGGGTCCCGTACGAGCTCAAAAAACGCCCCTTACGGTTTCACTTGACGCGCAAGGGCGCTTTGCCATTAATCAAGATTATTATGAAACGTCACAAGCACTGATTGCACACCTTAAAACTCTTCTGGAAGAAGATGCTACACAAAAAGATCAACGGGTTTTTGTGCGGGTTGCTAAAACTGTTGAATATCAGCAAGTATTAAAACTGCTGGCGGATATTCAAAAAGCGGGGTTTTCTCAAGTTGCGTTAGCAAGTCTAGCACAATAAATAATAAGTAATAAAATTTTCGCATAACCTGTTGTTTTTAAAGTGTTTAATAGAGCTCAGAGTGATTAAAAATGAAAAAATATAAGTCATAAATAAGGCATAAAGAATGAACAAAGACTCCTATCATAGCATGAAACGAGGCTTGGCTTTATCCCTTGTGGTCCATGTCATTTTTCTCAGTTGGGGAGCCGTTCAGTTTACAAGCTCTGTCTCTTTACCACAACCATTGGAAGCAATTCCCATCACTCTTGCTCCTTTAGTGGACGAGTTGTCCTCTCAACAAGGATCCGTGAAGGCTCCCATCCGTGCAATCCCTGCCGTTAAACCAACTATGCAACCACAAGAGAAAGAAGATGCACGCCATATTGGAGAGGGACAAATAGATAGTCTAGCACCTTTTCAACCAAAGGAAAAACTGCGTCCTGTTGAAACAGCATCGCTACCACCAAGCAAGAACACGTCAGAAACATTTGCACCCGAACTTACAAAACCAGAATTATTAGAAGCAAAAACAGAGGATACTCCCAAAGTTGCGCCTGAGATGCCTTTGAGAGCACCGGAGGATACCCCCAAGGTTGCACCTGAGATGCCTTTGAGCGCGCCGGAGGATACCCCCAAGGTTGCGCCTGAGATGCCTTTGAGCGCGCCGGAGGATACCCCCAAGGTTGCACCTGAGATGCCTTTGAGCGCGCCGCCGGAGGATACCCCCAAGGTTGCGTCTGAGATGCCTTTGAGCGCGCCGCCGGAGGATACCCCCAAGGTTGCGCCTGAGATGCCTTTGAGCGCGCCGGAGGATACCCCCAAGGTTGCACCTGAGATGCCTTTTAAGGCGCCGGAAGATGCGCTCAAGCCTGCGCACAAAAATGAAGAGATGATATCGCCAAAAGAATTGGCTCCAACGGTACAGAAGGTACCAGCAGAACAGATTGTTCATCAAGCGCCCAAAATTACACTTCCAGAAAAATCTCTTCTTCCACAGTTTAAACCAAAATTTGACGAAGAATTTCCAAGGAAGAATGCGGCTGCATTGAATCAAAAGACACCAAAGCTTAACAAGAAAAACCAAGAAAAACAGACTATTGAAGATATTTTAGCACTGGAGGAAAATAATTTGCTCAATCGTGCGCGGTCACAAGGAGGGGGAGCAAAACGTTCTCATACACCAGAAGCTTTGGGCGCAAGAAAAAACATTGATGATACCACAAAAATGGCACAAACATTGGTCAATATTGCGGGGGCATGTATTCAACAGAAGCTTAAACTTGTGGCGCTTGGTGGCGATTTAAAAAACCGTCCGGTTGTGCGGTTGCGATTTTATTTAGATCGTGAAGGGATGGTTGTGGGCGATCCTATCATTGATCCCGTAAGCGGTCTTGAGAGTCAACAAGCTATTATGATAAGGCAGGTGTACGCCGCTGTCTTTTCATGCCAACCTTATGCAGATCTCCCACGTGATCAATATGATCTATGGGGGCAAGGTTTTGACTTTAATGTTGATCCCCTCCAAGAAATCAGATGATAAATGAGAAAAAATAAATTGGCTTAACGAAAGGACACATTCCATGATGACTATAACGAGACATAAAGTTTTTGCTTGGTTTATTGTCACTTGTGGGTTGTGGCTTTCAAGTATTTCATCGGGCTATGCGCAATTGAAAGGGACTATTTCGAGCGCTGATTTTAATCCCATTCCCATTGCAATTACAGACTTTATTTCCAATGATTCGATTGGGTTGAAAATATCTGCTGTGGTGACAGCCGATCTTGAGCGGTCGGGGCTTTTTTTACCGCTTAATAAAGAAAATTTTCTTGAAAATATTTCTAATCCTAATAAACAACCGCATTTTGCGTCTTGGCAGAAAATAAAAGCGCAAGGTTTAGTTACGGGGCAAGTCATGAGAGAAATCGATGGACGTTTGAGGGTCGATTTTCGTTTATGGGATGTTTTTGGACAAAGACAATTGAAAGGACGGCGTTTTTATACCGCGACAGAACGTTGGCGGCGTGTGGCACATATGATCGCAGATGAGATCTATAGTGAGATGACAGGAGAAAGTGGTTATTTTGATACACGAATTGTTTTTATCGATGAAACAGGCCCCCAAAATGCACGCATTAAACGCTTAGCAATGATGGATCAAGATGGCGCAAATTTGATTTATATGTCTGATGGAAGTGAATTGGTGCTCACACCACGTTTTTCCCCAAAAAGACAAGAAATGACCTATATGGCTTATGAGGACAATCAAGTACCTCATGTTTATCTTCAACAAATTGAAATGGGACAAAGAGAGTTGATCGGAACGTTTAATAACATGACAATTGCTCCGCGTTTTTCTTCTGATGGACAAAAGGTCATTATGAGTTTGTTACAAAATGATGGCAGTGCAAATCTTTACACCATGGATTTACGAACCCGTACGATGACGCGACTTACAACAACTTCTGCTATTGATACTTCTGCTTCTTATTCACCGGATGGAAAACAAATCGTCTTTTCCTCAGATCGTAGTGGAAAGCCGCAAATCTATAAAATGAATGCGGATGGGAGTGATATTCAGCGTATTTCTTCAAACGAGGGGAGTTATTCGACACCTATTTGGTCTCCACGGGGTGACTATATCGCCTTTACAAAACAATTAAGCGGACAATTTTCTATCGGTGTTATGCGCCCTGATGGACAAGGAGAACGAATTTTAACCACAGGGTTTCACAATGAAGGACCAACTTGGGCACCCAATGGTCGTGTGCTGATGTTCTTTCGCAAAAATCCCGGTATGGGACCAAAAATCTATACGATTGACATTACAGGACGCAATGAACGTCAATTACCCACCCCCAATGATGCTTCGGATCCAGCATGGTCGCCATTGCTCAATATACAGTAAAACAAAATGCTTAAAAACAGAACATAGAAGGAATATAGTCTATACAGTTTCAAGTTTACACAATCTCAATTGTCTTTAATTATTTAAAAGAAGGAATCGATTATAGTGGGCATGGGGAGTTATGTAGATTTCATCTATCATCTACGGTTGTTTATCGACAATAGAATTTCCTTGGGGGAAAATGCTTAAAAAATTCAAAAACAACATCTTGAAAAAATATAGTCAGAAAATTCTGAGGTCTCTAGATTTCAACTTTTTATTCAAAGTGTCTCTCTATGTTTTTTTGACTTCCTCTTTGATTTGGTTTGCGAAGAGTCCAGACTCTTGTCAAGGGTGTTTTTCTGCTGCTCTCTGATGTGTTTTATTCAAGTACGCTGTTGTTTTAGGTCAGAATATTGATTGATCGGTAATAGCAAAAGGACAGATTTTTAAGATAAATGACATTATTTTATGAAACATACGATGCCATAAAGTTAATGCTATAAAGTCAAAAATTTATCCGCAACGGATTAGAGAGATATATCGGCTTTTTGGATAATACTTTGCTAAACAATCAGCTCTGGCTTTCCATTTGCTTATTTTTATTCTGTGATGTTGTAAAAACACTGTCATTTGAGGTGTGGCGATATAAGGCATATAAACTTCCTTGAGATATTTAAGTGTTTTTTAAGTGCATGGCGAATATTTAGGGGAGTGTGTATTTTTTGAGCCTTAAGTTTCAAATGAATTCCATGAGTGATTCGTTATAGGAATACGTCAAGAAAATCCGAATTGTTTACAGACCAGATCATCTTCATTACTTGAGGGTGGGGAGGTTAATCTTAAAGAACAAAAAGATTAAATAGAGAGGGGTTATAGGGATAATCTTTGGGGCATGTAAGAAAGGCGTGAGGCTACAGAGTTTTTTATGCTTTCTTTTTTGGGTTATGTTTTCTGGAATTAATGGCGGTTTTCTTGTTGCACCAATGGTTAGTCCCCGCTATTGACGCGGGGCTTTTATATGTGCGGATAAAGAGGCGAGGTGACAGATGCTTTTGAAGCCCTCATGAATGAAGAGAGGGCTTGTGCAAATGATAGGAATTATACAGATAATTTTGCCAAAATCTCATCGCTGACATCAAAATTGGCATAAACATTTTGTACATCATCATCTTCTTCTAATGTTGAAATCAGTCGTAAAACGGACAAAGCTTTTTCTTCATCTATTGGTGCAAGGGTGGTGGCTTTCCAAATCGTTTTAATCGATTCTGCTTCACCAAGTTTTGCTTCAAGTGTTTTGGAAACTTCACCAATATCTTCAAATGCGCAGGTAATATGATGTCCGGTTTCTTCTGATTGCACATCTTCAGCACCGGCTTCAATTGCTGCATCCATGATGTTATCGGCTGTCCCTGCTTCTGGCTTATAGATTATTTCACCAATCCGATTAAACATGAAACTGACCGATCCTGTTTCTCCTAGGGCTCCTCCTGATTTTGTGAAGGCGGCGCGCACATTTGAAGCGGTGCGGTTGCGGTTATCAGTTAAAGCTTCAACAATGACGGCAACGCCACCTGGTCCATAGCCCTCATAGCGTACTTCATCATAATTTTCGACATCGGTACCTGAAGCTTTTTTAATCGCGCGTTCAATATTATCTTTCGGCATCGATTGTGCTTTGGCATTTTGAACAGCCAGCCTTAAACGTGGATTCATGGCTGGATCAGGAGCACCTTGTTTTGCTGCTACGGTAATTTCCCGCGCAAGTTTAGAAAATATTTTCGAGCGCATTGCATCTTGACGCCCTTTACGGTGCATAATATTTTTAAATTGTGAATGGCCAGCCATAGTTTTCCTTCCTATTTTAGGGCTTTCTTTCCAGTTGGATACTCTTTAGAATTTAAGGCGACAAAACACGCATCCCACCAGAATAAATGTGCCACAGCATGAGGTGAAGTAATCGAATAAACCCTTTATAAGAAAATTCATCTTAAAGGTAAAGACACCTTAGTTGAGGATCATTACAAGAGAGATCTCTTGTCGTTGAGCAAAAATAACGCTATAACAGAATGTAATCTCATGGCAAAATGGTTTATTCCATGCCTCGCTTTGTTTTAGGAGTGGTTGGAGAGACCTAACATATAAAAAGTTCTAGTGCTCTTGAGTGGGCGGTAACCGGCCTCATAGAAGAGGCGCAGAAGAGGATTTATAAAAAATGGCAACGCAACTTTTGATGCCCAAAGCAACAGCTGTTTGGTTGGTTGATAATACAGCTCTTTCTTTTGATCAGATTGCAGAATTTTGTAAATTGCATGTTTTGGAAGTAAAAGCTATTGCCGATGGTGATGCGGCTTATGGTATTAAAGGTTTAGATCCGATTAGTTCTGGGCAATTGACGCGCAGTGAAATTGCACGGGTGGAGGCTGATCAAAACGCACGCTTGAAAATTTCTCAATCTAGGGTGCATATTCCTGAAAAAAAACGCAAAGGGGCGCGCTATATCCCTCTTTCTCGACGCCAAGATCGTCCCAATGGTATCCTATGGTTGGTTACGAACCATCCTGAGTTGAAAGATGCACAAATTGCACGGTTGATTGGGACAACAAAAGCGACAATTGAACAAATCCGCCTTAGAACCCATTGGAATAGTGCAAATTTGGTTCCTCTTGATCCTGTAGGACTTGGTTTGTGTTCGCAAATCGATTTAGATTTTGAGCTCCAGCGTGCGGCGAAAAATCGCCCTGTTGCTGCAGAAGAAGATAGGTCGTTGCTTCCCGCTTCTGTGACGGAAAACGCTGCCCTAGAGGAAAATGAGAGTGAAGAAAATCTGCATAAGACTTTTGATGCTGATAAAGTTTTTGCAAAGCTGAACGCGCTGCAAAAAAATCGTCAAGATCAAGATGATGCATAAAAAGCCATGACGTATAAGGGAAACATTTCTTATGGAAATGTTAGAGGAGTGGCTGGAGAGAAGAAAAATTGGCAGAGACTCAAAAATAAAAATGATGACCAAAAAAACAGAAAAATTTCGTCTTCATTAGGAATTAACGGTTATTCTTGAAAATATTTTTAAGAATTTACCCTTCTTTACGACACTCAAGGAGAAACGGACTATGCGCTCTACCCAAAAAACCTTCTCTCATTCCTTAGCTGTCCTCTTTTTTTTCGCACTATGCTTGGCTGGGTGTGGCAAAAAAAATGTCGGTGCACTTAACGGTATGAATGGCGCTTATATGAATGATGCTGGTTTGAATCAGGTGCCACCAGGCTCAGGACAAGAATTTACGGTTAATGTGGGTGATCGCGTGTTTTTTAGTCTCGATTCTTCTTCACTTGATGCTGATGCTGAACGTATTTTAACGCGCCAAGCGGAATGGTTGCTTCATTATCCTTATTATTCTATTATGATCGAAGGTCATGCTGATGAGAGGGGAACACGTGAATATAACTTGGCACTTGGACAGCGCCGTGCTGTTGCTGTGCGAAACTATTTGGTGTCTCTAGGTGTGTCTGAACAACGGATTCAAACAATTTCTTACGGAAAAGAAAGACCTGTAGCGGTCTGTGATGATATTTCCTGTTGGAATCAAAATCGACGTGCTGTGACAACGTTGAGTGACATGAATAGTCATTAAAAAGAAGATTGTTTGTTTCAACTATTCAATAAGCTCTTAAGGGGAAAAAGGAATGTATCGTAAAATCAATTGGAAAACACTCTTTTATATGGCGGTTTTCATAGCTTGTTCTACTTCACTTGTTCAAAGTGCGGCACGAAGGGCTTCCGAATATCCTGCACATGATACGGATAAAGTTGATGAAGTTGATAAGGCATCTAGCGCGGAGGAAAAAGCCACTGACACTGTTAATAAGGCTATCGATGCAGTGAAGAAAGCACCTGAAGCAGCTGATAAAGCAGCATCTAGCGCGGAGGAAAAAGCCACTGACACTGTTAATAAGGCTATTGATGCAGTGAAGAAAGCACCTGAAGCAGCTGATAAAGCAGCATCTAGCGCGGAGGAAAAAGCCACTGATACTGTTAATAAGGCTATTGATGCTGTGAAGAAAGCACCTGATGCAGCTGATAAAGCAGCATCTGATGTGGTGGAAAAAGCTACTGACACTGTTAATAAGGCTATCGATGCAGTGAAGAAAGTGCCTGATGCAGCTGATAAAGCAGCATCTAGCGTGGAGGAAACAGCCACTGACACTGTTAATAAGGCTATCGATGCAGTGAAGAAAGCACCTGATGCAGCTGATAAAGCAGCATCTAGCGCGGTGGAAACAGCCACTGACACTGTTAATAAGGCTATCGATGCAGTGAAGAAAGCACCTGAAGCAGCTGATAAAGCAGCATCTGATGTGGTGGAAAAAGCCACTGACACTGTTAATAAGGCTATCGATGCAGTGAAGAAAGCGCCTGAAGCAGCTGATAAAGCAGCATCTAGCGTGGAGGAAACAGCCACTGACACTGTTAATAAGGCTATCGATGCAGTGAAGAAAGCACCTGATGCAGCTGATAAAGCAGCATCTAGCGCGGTGGAAACAGCCACTGACACTGTTAATAAGGCTATCGATGCAGTGAAGAAAGCACCTGATGCAGCTGATAAAGCAGCATCTAGCGCGGTGGAAACAGCCACTGACACTGTTAATAAGGCTATCGATGCAGTGAAGAAAGCACCTGAAGCAGCTGATAAAGCAGCATCTGATGTGGTGGAAAAAGCCACTGACACTGTTAATAAGGCTATCGATGCAGTGAAGAAAGCGCCTGAAGCAGCTGATAAAGCAGCATCTAGCGTGGAGGAAACAGCCACTGACACTGTTAATAAGGCTATTGATGCAGTGAAGAAAGCACCTGAAGCAGCTGATAAAGCAGCATCTAGCGCGGAGGAAAAAGCCACTAGTGTTGTGGAGCACCAAGGGATTATTTTAGAGAATCAGCAGGCTTTATTTAAAGATTATGATTTAGATAAGCTTTTGCATAAGATACGAATGGTGCTTGAGCATAACAATCTAAAAAATGTTAACAAGCAGTTTCATGGGCTTTTTGATAAAAAATCCCCGTCCGTTTATTCTTGCTCTTTTGAAAAGTCCGCTGTGGATGAAAAATCTCAGACTGTAAAAGAAGAGATAGAGCAGGAGCATAGTACAGGTGATCAGACAAAGGTTGCTGCTGTGGAAGCTAAGGTGGAGAGCCATGATCATGAAAACAGTCAACATTATTTTAACAAAGTGCATGAAGTAAGTGCTCCAATTGAAGCACATCAGAGTGACAATCTTTCTTCTTCTAAAGCTTTGTATAAGGAAGGGTATGATTTTATTCGTTCTGCCAACTATGTTGATGCTGAAAAAAGCTTTTGCGCTTTTCAAAATCGTTACAAAAAAGATTCTTTGAGTGATGATGCTTTATTTTGGTTGGCTGAATCTTTGTTGGGACAAAAACGCTATCATGAAGCAGCGCAAGTTTATCTTACCGCATGGTATGCAGATAAAAAGAAGCTCTATACCTCCGAGATTTTGCTGAAATTAGCAAGAAGTATGATCGCTCTTGAGCCAAATAAAGACGATTGTGCTCATTTTTTGAAAAAATCAAAACATCAAAAAACATTAGAGTCTATTTTTTGTAGACCTGCAAAATAAATAGCGAGGTTGTTTTCGGTGTGCGTTAGACTGGCAAGAAATCTCTTTAAAACATCGGATTTTATTCAGTGTCAGAAGTTGATTCTTGCCGTCTCAGGGGGAAGTGATTCTTTGGCTTTGATGTTTTTGGTCAAAGAGCATTTGGAAACTCTCTCAGTTCCTCCAGAAATGATTGTTGTCACGGTTGATCATCAATTGCGTAAAGAATCAACGCGTGAAGTAGAAACTGTTGCGAAAATTTGTCGAGTCCATCACATTAAACATATTGCTGTGCGGTGGGAAGGTGAAAAACCAAAGACGCATATTGCTTCCAGTGCTCGTGTTGCACGCTATGATCTCTTGGTTAAAGAAGCACAAAAACAAGGCGCATCAGTTATTATGACGGGCCATACACTCAATGATCAGGTTGAAACCTATCAAATGCGGTATCAACGTCTCCAAAAAAATAGAGGTGCGTTGCACGGTGAAGTTGGTGCCATGCGTGATGAGGTTTATTCCAGTGGTTTTGCCGGTGTTTTGCGCGGTGAAGCCGAAGGTATACATGATGAGGATCATGCCAGAGAAACGGGAAAAAATATTGCCGAAAAAAACTATGGTCCCCTATATGAGCGTGGTTTATCCTGTATTCCGCGTGAGGCGTTGTTGCATAGAAAAGTGCGTTTAATTCGGCCGCTCCTTGGTGTAAAACGCCAAACATTACGGAATTATTTACGCTTACAAGGACAAACATGGATTGATGATCCAACCAATGAAGATCGCAATTTTGAACGTGTGCGCGTGCGTCAATCTCTTCATCCTGAAAAATTGGCTTATATTGCTCAAAAAATAAATGAAGCCGCATTGCAGCGTCGTCAACAAGCGAAAAATATTGCTGATTTGATCTTAGCGCTGGATATTACTGTTAAACATGGGCGTTGTTTCATAGCAAAGCCTGCGCTATTTTTACAGAAACATTCCAGTTTTCCTTTTGTGGTGGGGCTCTTTGCGGTGTTGATGGGAGGGGGATTTTATTTGCTTCCCAATCAAAAATTAAGCATGCTTGTTCAAAAACTCTGTCTCGATTCTCCAGAAAAGAAGCGTTTTACTTATGCGGGCTCTGTTATTGAATATAACAAGTACGGAATTTCTTTGTGGCGTGAAGGGCGGAATATGAAAGAGGCTATCGTTGAGCCAGATAAAACTTTTATATGGGATGGGCGCTATCAGATCACAAATCATGGATCTGAGGCTATAAAGATTGGAGCCGCAAATTTAGAACAGCTGAAATTTTTATTGAAAAATAGCGATTTTGAGCTTGAAAAGCCTCATTTTCCCTCTTTACAATCGCTGCTGATGATCTCAAATCACAAAGGGTATGATATTCCAGAGTTGATTTCTCAAGCAGTTGTTCATAAACATGTTATAATCAAGCGGATTATGGCACCTTTCGATTGGCTTTCTTCACGAGAAGATGCTGCTGTGGTAAATATTGTGGAACCTTTTTTTAATATTGAGGTGAAAAGATAAAGGAAAATTACGTTAAAAGAAAATAAACAGCTTCTCATCCCTTGGCAAGGGGCTGACAAGGTTATATGTTAAGGGGAACTGTTTGAAATCTATATTTGATTAAGTGGGCTGAATATGAATTCCAATTACCGCTCTCTCCTCATTTGGGGAGTTATTGCCTTCATTTTGATTGTGTCGTTTTCTCTCTTTAATGGAGATAGTCAGCGTTCTGGTGGTGGAGAAGTCTCCTATTCTGAATTTTTGCAAAAAGTTGAGAATAATGAGTTGAAATCTGTGACCATTCAAGGTCAAAAATTAACAGGACAAACCATTGAACATAGAGCTATTTCAACCTATGCTCCTCGTGATCCAGGTTTGATACAAAAATTGGAAAGCAAAAACGTTAATGTTAAAGCTATTCCTGAAAGCTCTGGAAATAGCATTTTCCTCAATCTTCTCTTTTCCTTATTGCCTGTTATTATTATCGTGGGGGCGTGGGTCTTTTTTATGCGGCAAATGCAAAATGGATCACGCGGTGCAATGGGATTTGGGAAATCAAAAGCGAGATTGCTTAATGAAGCGCAAGGACGTGTTACCTTTAAAGATGTTGCTGGCGTTGAAGAAGCAAAGCAAGATCTTCAAGAAATTGTTGAATTTTTACGTGAACCACAAAAATTTCAACGCTTAGGGGGGCGTATTCCACGCGGTGTTTTGCTTGTTGGTCCTCCAGGAACCGGTAAAACTTTGCTAGCACGTTCTGTGGCAGGTGAAGCTAATGTGCCATTCTTTACCATTTCAGGGTCTGATTTTGTTGAAATGTTTGTTGGTGTTGGGGCGAGCCGTGTGCGCGATATGTTCGAACAGGCTAAAAAAAACGCACCTTGCATTATCTTTATTGATGAAATCGATGCTGTTGGACGTCATCGGGGGGCTGGACTTGGTGGTGGAAACGATGAACGTGAACAGACCTTAAATCAGTTGCTTGTCGAAATGGATGGGTTTGAGCCCAATGAAAGTATTATTCTTATTGCTGCAACAAACCGTCCCGATGTGCTTGATCCCGCGTTGTTAAGACCAGGGCGTTTCGACCGACAAGTTGTTGTGCCAAATCCTGATGTTTCTGGGCGTGAACAAATCTTGAAAGTGCATGTGCGCAACGTGCCTTTAGCACCTAACGTTGACTTAAAAATTTTGGCAAGGGGAACACCAGGATTTTCCGGTGCGGACCTGATGAATTTGGTAAATGAAGCTGCTCTTATGGCTGCGAGCCGTAATAAAAGAGTTGTCACGATGCAAGAATTCGAAGATGCCAAAGATAAGGTGATGATGGGGGCTGAACGTCGTTCAACCGCTATGACACAAGAGGAAAAGGAACTCACTGCTTATCACGAAGCAGGACATGCTATTGTGGCTCTTAATGTGCCGGTTGCTGATCCTGTCCACAAAGCAACAATCGTTCCAAGGGGAAGAGCATTGGGAATGGTGATGCAATTGCCTGAAGGTGACCGCTATTCCATGAGTTATCGATGGATGATTTCTCGTTTGGCCATTATGATGGGTGGACGTGTGGCTGAAGAATTAAAGTTTGGAAAGGAAAATATCACATCCGGTGCTTCTTCTGATATTGAGCAAGCAACTAAATTGGCGCGCGCAATGATCACACGGTGGGGATTTTCTGATCTGCTTGGAAATGTAGCTTATGGCGATAACCAAGATGAAGTCTTTTTGGGTCATTCTGTTGCGCGAACACAAAATGTCTCTGAAGAAACAGCGCGCATGATTGATATGGAAGTGCGTAAGCTTATTGATGATGCCTATAAAAATGCGACTAACATTTTGAAAACAAAAAGAAAAGAATGGTTTGCTTTGGCACAAGGTTTGTTGGAATATGAGACTTTAACGGGAGCTGAAATTAACGAAGTTATTGCAGGAAAGCCTCCTTCACGCACACAGAAAGATGAGGGTGCTGCGCCACGGGGATCTTCTGTTCCAAAAACTGGAAAAATGAAGACAGAGACAACAGTGGTAGATGAAAAAGATGCTGAAGCAGCCCCTCATAAAGCAGAGACCGATAAAGGCAAGGCAGGTAAAGCAGAGGAAGCTGTTGGGAAAAAAACAGCAAAATCCGGTAATGTTGAGCCTAAGGAGGCTCAGTCTAAAGAAGTGCAATCGGATGAGACTGAGAAAAAAGCGCAAAGCACAAAAGGTACCACAAAATCAGTCAACCGCTCTAAAAGTAATGCTGAAAAGAAGTCCAGTACTGCGGGAGATGATAAAGAAAAATAAGAACTGTTTAATAACGCTTGAGTAACGATGTTTTAGGAAAATTTCTAAATTCTTTGAGAAAGGCGCAAGCAAAGCTTGCGCCTTTAATGTAATATTTGCAAAAATATGGAAGCAAAAAATTAAGCAAAGCTGTTGTATGATGACAGTTTTAGCAGGCTATAAGGCGAGGTGGTATTTTCCTTTACGGATTTAGCAAGGTGTGAGGCTAGGCGATAGATTTCCTTGCGGATTTGGTAAGGTTTGAGGTTAGGTGCTGGGTTTCTTTACGGATTTAGCAAATGTGTGAGATTATCCTTTGGTTGTGTTCAAGAGATGTGTAAAGCATTTTGAGGAGATAATATTGCTTGTATGTGTGAGGGTGTAAACATAATTGGTTGAGAGGGGTTTAGATGTGTAGATGGTGAATAGGGTTCTTGATTGTCTAAATGCATGAAGGTTTAGACCAATGATCTGATTTTATATGGGGAGGGGGCCTATTGTACCAAGGGGGCTTGTTAGGGTTTTAAAGAAAAGCCAAGGGAAGAGTTATATATTAAAGGAAAGAGGCATGGTGCAAAAATATTTTGGTACAGATGGAATTCGGGGGAAAGCCAATTCATTTCCTATGACACCCGATTTTGCCATGAAGGTGGGGATGGCTGTAGGGGTTTTATTTCGCTCACAACATCAATCGCGTCGTGTGGTGATTGGCAAGGATACACGATTATCTGGCTATATGTTGGAAAATGCTTTGGTTTCAGGGTTGACTGCTGCGGGAATGGAAGCTTTTTTATTGGGGCCAGTGCCAACACCTGCTGTTGCAATGCTTTGCCGCTCTTTGCGAGCGGATCTTGGGGTGATGATTTCTGCTTCTCATAATCCGTTCTATGATAATGGAATTAAACTTTTTGGTCCTGATGGTTTTAAACTTTCAGATGATATGGAAGCGAAAATTGAACAATTGATCGATACAGATCTTTCAAAGTCTTTAGCAAGTTCTTCTGAAATTGGTTATGCAAAACGGGTTGAGGGGGATATTTATCGTTATATTGAATATGCTAAACGAACTTTGCCGCGTGATGTTCGCTTAGATGCTTTGCGTATTGTTGTGGATTGTGCCAATGGAGCTGCTTATAAAGCTGCTCCCCGTGCTTTATGGGAATTGGGGGCTGAGGTTTTTGCTATTCATGATGAGCCTAATGGTACCAATATTAATCAAAAATGTGGATCAACCGATTTAAGCTCTTTAAAACGAAAAGTTCATGAAGTGCGTGCTGATGTGGGGATTGCTCTTGATGGAGATGGAGATCGTGTTCTCATTGTTGATGAAAAAGCACAAACGGTTGATGGAGATCAGTTGATTGCTGTAATTGCTGAAAATTGGCATAAAATGGGACGATTACGGTGCAATGGTGTTGTCACAACGATTATGTCAAATCTTGGACTGGAGCGTTTCTTGAACAGTAAAGGGTTGCACCTTGTAAGGACAAATGTTGGAGATCGTTATGTTGTCGACGCCATGCGCCAAAAGGGATATAATGTTGGTGGTGAGGCTTCTGGGCATATCGTGCTTAGTGATTTTGGTACAACGGGTGATGGTTTGGTGGCTGCATTGCAGATTTTAGCCTGTATGAAAGAAAGTCAAAGCCCTATGAGCCAATTGTGTAAACGGTTTGAACCTGTACCGCAAATTTTAAAAAATGTAACGATTAAAAATAAAAATGTACTGAAAAAAAATCCAGTCAAAGCGGCAATCGATAAAGCAACGCAACAATTGGGAAAAGAGGCACGGCTGGTGATCCGCGCTTCTGGAACTGAGCCGCTTATCCGCCTTATGGCTGAAGGCGATGCACGAGAAGTATTGGACACGGTCGTGACAGAGTTGATGGATGTTATTATCCATCATGATGTACGCATGGGTACTGCACTTGAGGAATCTTGAATTTTTTGAGAAAATTATCAGATCATCTTTTGATAGAGCTCTTATTGTAATGCGGGATTTTGGCAATTACAAAAGGTATGGTAGCTATGTTAGTGATGTAATAACGGTAATGGATACTCTATCTACTAATCAATTAAATAAAAAAGAGAAAAATAGAGTTCTAATAACTATAATGCGTAGAGTGTTCTATAGTTCGTAAGATATTAAAACCATGCCTTCTTTTGCTTGTTCGTAAACTGGTTATTATTTTAACAGAGTTTAGAGTAGGGGGGAGTTTATTATTGTTATTCATTCTTTTTACTGGATATACAGCGGGTGCAGCGCCCTATGAACATCAAACAGCAATGGTCATTGGTTATATCATCTTGATGTTTCTAAGCGCAGCTGCCAATTGGGGATATGATGCGCTCTTATTACGTTTAGCTCCCCTAATTATAAACTTATACTTTTCCGATAATGAGTAGAATAATTAGAAAGAGATGAGAATGATCAATTTTTTCACGACAGTTCTAATGTTTATAAAGTAAAAAAAGCCCTGTGATGTAAAAATAATGAACATTTTTTGTATCTTGGAGGGTTACACTCTATATTAATTTATGCTTTTAAGATTTTAACATAAAAGGATTGAAGCCTGCTATAATACTGGTACGACTAAAGGGTTTAGAACCGCCCATGCTCAAAAATTAAAGCGTATTCTAGGTGCCTTTGAAGTTGCTATATCGCCAAATGATTTCAATTTTCCGTCTTTTTGATTACATCTACTAAAGGGCGTTCTCGAAGGTTATTGGTCAGTTACCGTAAATGGAAATTGTCGTGTAATATTTCGCTTCGATAGCATAGATGTCGAAATGGTTGATTATCTGGATTATCATTAAAAAGGAGATCCAAACAATGATGAAGAATCCTTCACATCCAGGTGAATTATTGCGTGAAGATGTGATCAAAGAGCTTGGTTTATCCGTTAATGAAGCAGCAGAGCGGCTTGGTATTCTCGAGTGGCACTTTCTAGAGTTTTAAATGGAAAAGCCGCTATGAGTGCTAATCTTGCTATTAGGCTTGAAATGTCTGGTGTAAGCACAGCATGTGCTTGGCTCGCTATGCAAACAAATTATGATCTATCAAAAAAAATCCTTAACAACAGTCTCATGATCAAGATTGCATAAAAGAGTTTCAAATGGCAGTTAAGTTTTTGCAACAGAGACGTATACAAGAGCTAAATCATGCGTATGAGCGTACAAAATCAAAAGATGTGAACACGGTAAGATAAGGAATAAAATCTTGTTTCTGTAGTCTGTTTGGCTATAATAAATATAAGCGAATGAGGGTTTTAATATGTTGAGTGAAGAGGAAATTAAGCTGCGTCGCTTCTATGCTGAAAATGCATTGGCAAGCCAACGTTTAGAGGGATTAGAGCCAGATCCGCTGGTTGTTGCTCAAGTAGAGCGTTATATTATAGGTGAGCTTGAAATAAGTGATATCATCAAAGATTATATGGAGCGGGTAAAACGTGGGGAAGTATAAGGGGAGCGGTGATCCTTATACTGATCATGAAACTGGTGTGATGTATAATCGGCTTGGTATTAAAGACAAAGCCACACTGCAACGTGTAGAATCTACGATTTCTTATGTAAAATCTTTCGAATTTGTACATACTCCTATTCGTGGTGAGTTTGATCTGAATTACATGAAAGAGATCCATAGAAGACTGTTTGGTGACATATATGAATGGGCGGGACAAGTTCGTTTAGTGGATATTGCCAAAGGCAATAGTATGTTTGCTAGTTATAATCAGATTGAAAGTTATGCACCGAAGATTACACAAAAGCTTGCAAAAGAACAGTATTTGTGTGGTCTTGGCGCTTATGACTTTAGCCAAAGGGCTGGGTATTACATGGGCGAGTTGAATGCGTTGCATCCGTTTCGAGAGGGGAATGGGCGTACTCAGCGTGAATTTATGGTGCAACTGGCTCGTGAAGCTGGTTACCATATCAACTGGAAGGGTATTGAGCGACAAGAAATGACACGTGCGTCAATTGAAGCACATTTTGGTAATTCAGAATATCTGTCTGCACTCATCTATAAGAACCTTACCAAGTTTACAGAAAATAAAAGGGATGATGTTTCTCAAGGTATTGGCAAAAATATTGCTTTTGGCGTTGATCTTAATAAAGAGTGCTTGGAACAACAAAAAGAGAAGATTGAAACTCCTTGGGATAGAGAAAAGACAAGTTTTGCTAAACGTCAAAAAGAAGAACTTGAACAATTACAAAATGATTTGAATGTTGTTGCAAAAGCAACAGAACGAGAGCCATACCTTACGGCTTATACGGATAACTCTAATCTAGAACAGAAGGTGCTAAGCGCCCTTAGAAATAAAAAATCTTACATTGATATGTTTAAAAAATTAAACAGTCGTTTAGCATTTATTTATAGAGATCCACAAGAGGCTGCGTTTAGGATTGAGCAAACGATTTTAGCAGGTAAAGGCGATAAACTTCCTGATATTTTGGAAAGGGAACCTGATAGAGCGGGTGAATTGCGTGGGTCAGATCGTTTTATCGATAAATTGAAGGCTACAGGAAAAGAACGAAAAGAAGCGCTTTATCATGTTCCTCTTGCTGTTTCTACTATGAGAGCGCTTCAATCCTTTTATAAGAATTCTTATGAGACACATATGGATAGTGTTACACGGGAGCGTGAACAGTTAAAAGTTGAAGTCCCCTCACTTTCACAAGAAGCAGTGACTTTTATGAAAAATGTTGAAGCTGGTTGTGATAGTTATTCAAAGATACCAGAGCAGGTTAATCAAGAGTTTTTAAAGCTACAAAGTGTTTTAGATAAACGTTTTGGACATGATGCCATTCATAAATATGGTTTTGATTTATCAAAAGCAATCCCCAAAGAACAGTCTTATAATAAAGAACGCATAAAAGAGCTTCAAATGGCAGTTAAGTTTTTGCAACAGAGACAACAGGAGAAAATCAACGCAATAGCGCGTGCAAGATCAAGAGATGTGATACGGTGAGGGCAAGGATAAGTCTTATGCTGTATAAGCCCTATTAAACCATACGGTAAAAGAGAGGTAATCAAAGGAGGTTTAATGTGGGTGTGACAAAAGATGTTATACGATCCCGCATAGATAGGCGTTAAAAAAATCCGGTGAAATATTAGCAAATTTAGGACTTACGGTGTCTGATTTTATCCGTATTGTTTTGATAAAAGTTGTTTATGAAAAGGGATTGCCGTTTGATATGTATATTCCTTATGCGGAAACGCTTAAAACTTTTGAGAAAAGTGACAAGGGTTAAGAGATATGTATTGCTAAAGATAAGAAAGATTTGTTTCGTCATTTGGTTATTTGATATTTCTGATCATTCACTTCAAATTAGCTTTTAATTTACATCATTATCGTTATGGGTGTTTCCGTATATTGAATGATGTATGCAAACTGTGATTGAAATGGCAGCTTATTGAATTTCTGCAAAAGAAGAAGGCATATCGCTTGAAGAATTATTTGATATTGTTTCTTTTATTGCTACTCATTCAGATGCTGGTGATCTTGTGGAAGGTACGAGAGGAAGCTAGGGAATGTCAGGTTTAAAAGCATAAGGGTAAAAGAGGGGGATATAGGGTTATATCCTTTTGGGGTGGTCAAAATATTCCGGTGTTGATTGAAGATGTTTACAGTTAATCATCTTGAGGCAATTTGGCAAAATCAGAGAGGAATGCGTTGAAGAAAATTTTTATACTGCGCCTTGATGAATATCGAAAAGAATAATAATGGATAAGACAAATAAAGCAGGATCTGGTATATTAAAAGGTGTTTGTGAAGCTCTTGTCTGAAGCTAAAGGTGAAGTGGATGTCACTAAATTTTGTATCGATATTCCTGCAAATGTTGATGTCAAAAAAAATCAGAAAAGATATTGGGTTATAGATATCATTTTCGGCACGTTGTGGTTTTTGTGTGGGGCGCATTCGTGATTGGGAATGGGGATGATATTTTTACTTCTTTTTGCTTTTTGCTTTCGATTATTGAAAATGAATCTGAAGCTATGGTGGTAATTTAGTACGCGATGATATCCGTCGCTTATAATCGTGTTTTTAAGAAAGCTCTATTGGTATAAAAGGGGTGTGAGGGTCGCGTTTTTTTTAAAAGGCATCACGGCGTTTGAAAGGGTCGTAATAGATTTCTGTTACACGAAATTTGCCTTCAAGGCGTTTGCATTGGATGATGACATCTATCATCGAGATTAATAAGCCGCGGATATCATCGCGTGCTAAATTACCACCACCGTCACTTTCTTTGACAAGAAGGGTCATTTGTTCAAAGGCTGCAAGGGCTGTTGAGGCGTGGACGGTGGTAATGGAGCCGGGGTGACCAGAGTTGACATTACGGATGTAGTAAAAGGCTGTACCATCACGCAGCTCTTGTAGAAGGATTCTGTCGGGGCGCATGCGTAATCCTGATTCAAGCAGTTCTTTTGCGCCTGCTTTTGCTAAGCCTTGGTTATCTTTTGAATAAAAGAGTTGGACTTTGTTGGCGTGCGGAACGACAAGTTCTGGCGTGTCTTCAATGGTGAGAATTCGTTCATATTCAGGGATTTTTGCAATTAAAGCTTTAGAGAGGGTTGTTTTCCCAGAACCGGTTTTGCCCGATATTAAGATATTTTGTTGTGTAATAACGGCTTTTTCTAAAAAGTTGCAAAAGTCTTTGGCGATAAAGAGATCTGTTAGCTCTTTGTCTGTATCAGAGAGTTCGGATAACCGTTCTGTCATTTGTTGCGCGGGTGTGAAACTGGTGTTTTGGGCGACAGAAAACAGATTGTTTTCATGTAAACTTTCAAGAGAAAAAGTGCGTGATGAAGGTTTACGAATGGTCATACTGATGGTATTGGCTGCAACAGCTGGAGGCATAACAATTTGTATGCGTTCGTTGTTTGGCAGTGTTGCGGAGAGAACGGGGTTTTCTACACTGATTTTTTGTGTTGTGTAGGCAGCAACAACTTTCGCAATCCCTTCTAGTTCGCTGTAGGTTAGTTCTTTTAAGATGTGGGTTTGCCAACCATTGGGACCCTCAACGATTACTTCACCGGGGCGATTGACAACAATTTCAAATAAATTTTCATCATTGAGGAAGTCATCTAAGATCTTTAATTTTGTTAAGACGATGGAGGCGCGTTCTGCATTTTTTGCTGATGGCATAATGTGACTTTATTGGCTTTTATTGAACTTGAGAATGAAAAAAGGAATAGCTGGGAGTAGAGCGGTTTCTTTTGCTCTTTACGACTAGTTTATAGACAGAGGAAAAATCGAGATCTTTTGCTACGAAAATGTTGACGAGTTCGCCTTGAAATTTTTCTAAGGTAGGAGGGATATTGATTTGATTTTCAAGGGCAATACTGGCGGCATCTTTTCCAGTGTTGTTTGTGCCTTCAAAACCGCCGCCTCCAGAGTTGTTTGAACCTTCTTTATTGGAATTGCCTACTATTTTATTTGTTAGGGCGGTTGTGGCACCATCAATAACGGTCAACAAAAGGGAAGAGCCAAAGCGTTCCCACCAATGGGTGTTGATGTTGCCATCAAACCCAGCTCTGCCTAAACTGTCGGTTGCGGGTGAGGCAAGGTCGATGATGACACCGGTTGGGGTTTTTGCTCTTGTCCAGAGTACAAAGAGGCGAGATTGACCTTGTTTTATCCCTCCGCGGTATTCGCCAATCACTTGGGTTCCTTTATCAAGCAAAACAACGCGCCCATTGTCAGAGAGGATATCACGGTTGATGATGCAGCTTGCAAAGCCTGGTTGCTCACTGTTTAATGCGGTTTCTAAGATACAGGGGATAGAGGTTCCCATGGCGATGATAAAGTTTCTATTGCCGATGAGTTTTGCTTTTGTTTCTTCTGTTTTGGTAGGCTTTAATAGGGTCGCAAAATTTTGTGTGTCTTGAAGGGCAGGAGAATTTTGCGCATTCGCGAGATTTTCAAGGGCATGGAGTTTGTCAAAGGGGTTGAGAGTCGTGTTGACAATGTCTTTTAATTGAGATTGAGAGCCTTTGGCAAAAGCTAAAACAGGGGCGCGTCTTGCGGCATCAAGTAATGGGTCATCTTTTTTGGGTTCTTGTGCGAGTGGTTGTGGGGGTGGTAAGGTTATTGGTGCTATGTTTGCACGCGGGTCAGAGGGCGCGAGCTCTAAAGGGGCGAGGGAATTGTGAAAGTTTTGTGCTTGTTTTTTATGAGGTTTTGCGGTGTCTTTTTGTTCTGTGGGGGTGGATAAGATGTTCCAGAGTACATAGCCGCAGATTCCTATACAGGCGATTGCGACAACTATTTTTTTGCCGGCGGTTTTGGCGCTATTGTTTTTGCCATCCCCAATAGATCCTCGATCTTCGATGATTGGTTTATCACTCATAAGTTGTCCCCTTCAATTCCCGCTTATTTAAAGATCTGATGCAATTTTACGTTCAACAGATGGTGAGGTTGTTCCGGTATTTGGATTGGTGCCTTTTGGTTGATAGGCTTCGTTAAAGACGCATAGGACGTTTCTTCCCTGTCTTAGGGTGAAGCGTGCGCTAATGGCATGGACAATCACCATGTTGCCTCTTGTGGTTTTGGGAACCAGCGATTCTGTACCGTCATTGCTGACAATGTAAATGGCAGGGATTTCTTGGTTGTCTGGAAATGTAAATGTTGTGGTTTTGCCATTGTCATAAACGGAGGCGGGTTCGAGCGTGCTTGATCCTTGAGCGGTGTAAGCCCAATTGCGTGGTCCGTAGGTTTCAGAAGCGTTGAAGACATTATCAATACGCTGGGCTTGTTGTTTTTCTTGTCGCATAAGGGCTGCGAGTCTTCTTTGTTCTGCTTCTTCTTGTGGGTAGCGAAATTTCACAAGGAAATATGTTTCTTGTCCAGATGAAATTTCCCCATCTTTGACCATGAGTTCAAATTGATAGGAGCGCTTTGAGCCATCAAGCTTTGTGGTGACGACTTGGAGATTGGTAATGGGTTGGACTTCCCGCGCTTTAAGGAAAAGAATATTGCCAGCGGGAGCGACTTCCCATGCAACGCTGTTGCCAATTGCCACATGGGCAATTTCTTCATTGGGAGAAAATTCTATTTGTACCGATGAGCGTATAGAGCCAATAATTTTTGTGACATTATAGGCATCATAGTTGATAAAGCGAATGCGGCTATCGCTTGGCGCACGGGTGGGAAAAATACTGGCATGGCTCAAGGCTATAGGAGAAAGGGTAATAGCGATGTTAAGAATGAGAAAAAGAATTTTTTTTGTCATGATCAGTTGACCACTTCCGGATCGGTTCTATATTCATTAACAATAAACCCTAGAGGATTTATCAAACGGTTTTGGACAGAGATAGGGGCATTGATGTATTCAAAGGTAAGTGTTGCAACCCAGTGGGTGATGAATTCTTTTTTGGTTTCGTTGTCATGAATGGTTCTGTAGTAACGCACTTGGGCAACATCGTCATTGATAAAGGAGATTGATTTTATTGTTATTGTAACGGTGGCGTGTTTATAGAGAATTTGAGGACTTTGGGGATTTCTTGCTCCATACCAGCTGGCAAATCTTTCCTGTTCTTCAGAAGAAGAGAGGAGAGAGACTGTTTGGAAGTTGTGTTGTGTTTCTTCTGTGGTGAAGCCTTCACGGGAGCGGACATATTTTGCAGCAAAGTAGCGTGTGATTGCTTCGTCGACATTGGTGGGACCTTCTTTTAAGGCTTCCACAACTTCAACAATGCCGGTTGAATTGTCCACACGGATGACAAAAGGTTCCACGGTTTTAAGGGGCGTGAGGGTGATGACCGCGAGAGAAGACATTATTGCAACAGCAACCGCGATGCCGGCAATGGCAAGCGAGACGCGGGTGGTGCGGCGTGAGGCGAGCATGCGATCTTGATCAAACGAGCGTGCTTCAGCAATGTATTGTTCTATGTCTTTTTCTTTCATGCTTTTTGCCCGCAATTTTTGTAAGATTTGATTTCTTCATCCGTTAATTTTTGTGCCAGAAGCGTTTCCAGCTTCCCTTCTTTTAGGGGTGAAGGGGTGTTGTTACTGATGATGATTGGCGTGGGCGTGGGTTTTTTCCCTTCCCAATTCCACATTGATCTGTTGAGTGGACGTTTAGAATATCCATCACATTTTGGGAGTGACTTCAGTGTGTTTGGTGAAGACACACAGCCACTGAGAAAGAGAAATGGTAAGATAATCCCAATTTTTTTAAATTCCCGCATTTGAACTTAGGCCTTTGCTAATAGTGATGCTAATTTTTTTACACCATTCGTTATCGTTTTAGCTCCTCCTGAGCCTGTAAGGGATGCACCCCCAGAGGCTAAAGCGGAAGCCATGCCAGGTAAATTGAAGAAAAGAAAAATACCACCAAGGCCAACCACCATAAAT
This sequence comes from Bartonella sp. MR168JLCBS, assembly GCF_042194175.1. NCBI lineage: Bacteria > Pseudomonadati > Pseudomonadota > Alphaproteobacteria > Hyphomicrobiales > Bartonellaceae > Bartonella > Bartonella sp. MR168JLCBS. The sequence continues at coordinate 442,966 of NZ_JBHIMP010000001.1, forward strand.
GCGCCATAGGAAAACATGATATCTACAATGTTTGTTGTAAAGATTTTCAGTGCAAGTTTGATATACATACCACCAAGCAAGATGACTAATATCTGAAGTATGATGAAGTTTGCAACTTGTCCTAACCATGCCTCTGTAAAACGCCTTGTTGAGGAAAATATATAGAGGCTTATGAAGAGCGGTCCTACTGATAAGACGAGAAATAAACCCAGCTTAGCAAACATTGTGACGTAAAAACCAATTATGCAAAAAACAGCAGCAATCACGTAACAGGCAAAACCAACTATCCAAGCAACAAGATACGCACCCAATGCAAGCCATGATGCAGATTTTGCTTCATCAAAAACATGTGCAACAGCTTTGTTTAACATATCGTCCCATATATTTTTATCTGAGTGTATTGTACCTTGTGTGGCGTGTGCAATGGCATTAGGCAGAGCCTCAAAAAATATATTACCGACCCACTCATTATAAAGAGCAGCATTAGTGGCAAGCGAAACAATGATGCCAAGTTTGAAAGCTGTCGTTATAAATTCCCATAAGGGCATAGAAGAGCGCCCTGAGATGATATTGTACCCTATAAATATAATGTAGATTGTACAAGATGCTTTAAGCGGAACACTTAAACCCAATGAAAGGTTTTTAATGGAGTCAGTCATTATTTCCATAATAGGATTCGTTAACATATTTTCTGCCGTGGTAAAGAAATTTATTTTTTCGAATGCCATTGCACGTCCATTCTATCTAATTTTTGCAAATACGATTATTTCTGATTCAATTATTATCGTTGTTCTGTTTAGCTTTAGCGCGTTCTTCTGCTTCTCTTTCGGCTTGTTCTTTTGCTTTTTCTTCAGCTTTCCATTTTTCTAGTTCAGCTTCTTTTTTTGCTATTTCGGCTTGCCTTCTTTCATGTTCAGCTCGCATTTCGGCTTCAAATTCTTCCTGCGCTTTACGCATGTTTTCGTTGTGTTCCCTAATTCTCTCTTCAGCTTTTGCTTCATATTCCTTTTGAAGTTCAAGTTGTGCTAATCTTAGGTTTTCACAATTTTTTGAAGTTCCTGCGAATCCACATTTAGCATTCCACTCTCCCATCAATTTTTTATCTTTTTTAAATTCTGCGACGCTATAGGTTTTTTCACATCCAGCTGTGATGAGCCCTGTGCAAAGTAGCAATGTTGTTATGAGAACTTTATTCATCAATATTTCCCCTTCTTTCTTTCAGTTTTTGAGGTTTGAGCACAATCTTTAAATTCTGCTTGTGTTCTGGTTTTTTATAACCAGTGATGATAAATCTAGGGCAGCGACATAATCTTGCCATAAATCTATTGTATAGTCTGTAAGGTTCTTTAAGTTGAGCAGCTAAAGCGCAATAGCGATGTGTAATGGTGCTACCCATTTTCCCTGTAAGGGGCTCCATTAACATATTGTCTATTTCGGTAAATACACCGTTGGTTTCTACTGCCATTGAGATGCTCCGCTCTTCATTATGTCTTAATGGTTATTTTGTTCTTCTGCCGCCCGTTCTTTTTCTCTTCGTTCTTCTTCAGCACGTCGTTTTGCTCTTTGTTCTGCTAATTTTTTTTTAGTATTAGCTTCCATTTTTTCAATCCAAGCTTTTTGTTTAGCCATAAATTCTTCATCTCTTTTGCGATTGTTCTCTTCCGCTTGACGCTCTCTTTCTGCTGCTTGTGCCTGACGTTCCTTATCAAGTTCTAAAAATGCTAACCGCATGTTTTCACAATTCTTTGAAGTTCCTGCGAATCCACATCTAGCATCCCACTCTTCCATCAATTTTTTATCTTTTTTAAATTCTGCGACGCTATAAGTCTTTTCACAACCAGCTGTGATGAGCCCTGTGCAAAGTAGCAATGTTGTTATGATGATCTTGTTCATGTTCAAGCCCCTCTTTTTTCTCGTTTATTGACCACGCAGTTTTTTGGCATAATCTGCATATCGCGCTGCAAATTCTTCGTAAGCTCGTTGTTCGGCAGCTTTGTATTCCGCTTGTTGAATCATCGCGGCGGCTTGCATTTGGAGAACTTGTGTTTGGAGTTTTGCTTGTATCGCTGATAATTGTGCTTGAATGCCTTGAATTTTACCCGCATCTTCAGTACTTCCAAGTTCGTCAAGGAGCTTGTTAATGGTTTTTTGTGTTTCACTGGCTTCTTCGTAGACGTCTTGGCCTTTGGCTGCTTGTCCTACCGTGTTCTGTTCGGCTTTTTTCACTTCCTGTGCGTAAAAAGCATCTACTGCCTCTTTTGATCCTGCACCCCCCGCGGGCTCTTTGTATTTAAGTTCTTCTTGCCATTTTTGCGTGTTTTTGCTGCCGCCACCGCCGCCGCCACCGCCACCGCTGCCCATCGATTGTTGAAAGTGGTTAAAGTCAGAAGGGAGGGCGCCACTGCTCCCTTGCTTGTTAAACATGTCTTTCAATCCCGAGATGTCAGGCTTGACATTCAAGGAGTTATATAATTGTTTCGCTTGATCGAGTTGGCTCTTTAATTGCTCAAGCTGTTGTGCACCTTGTTGAACTTGCTGTTTTGCTTTATCAACTTGTTGCTTCAATTGTTCAAGTTGCTTTCCCCCTTGCGTAAAAGATTGTAAATCGAATGTAGGCATTTGTGCGAATGCATTTGTTTGAAAGCCAAATGAAGCTGCGTAAAGGGCTGTTGCCAATAAAAGTTTTTTCATTGTTTTGACCTTTCTTGAAAAATAGGAAGCCATTTTTCTGGAGATTGTCCAACTTCATCCATAATGGTCTCTAGGAGTTCAATATTCTTGGTGGTGCCACTTAAAATGGCTATTTCATCATCAAAGCCGCGTAAATTCAGTTCTGCTACAACTGAACTTTGCCCTTGTTTGATGAGAAAACGCCGTGACTCACGGCTTAATTCTGATTGTATCAGGTTAAATTCTCTGTCCGATAATTTAAAACCTTCTACATAATCCCCATGATTGCCCTTTTGATTGGGAAAATAAATCTGTGTGGGGCATTGCTCTATAATGGTGTGAGCAATGGTCGAATTGATCGCATCTTTGGGAGATTGTGTCGCAAACAACATCAAACCATTTTGTTTACGAATAGTTTTCAGCCTGTCTTGCGCAAAGGCTTTAAAGGAATCATCCTCTAAGGCTTTCCAAAACTCATCAATGACAATGATAATACGACGTCCATCAATCAGAGATAGAATTCTATGAAAAAGATACATCATTAAAGGTGGACGAATTTCATCATTGTCTAAAAAATCCGTCATGTCATAACCAATAAATTTTGCATCAATGCCAATGTCGTCATCAGGATTGTCAAAAACCCACCCTAAGGCATTGCCTTTACACCATCTTTCTAAACGACCCGATATCCCCTCCCTATGCGTGGTGTCAAAAAACATTTGTAAGGCAGAGATCGTCCGTTGTTCTTTTGGCAACAAGGCAAGCTGCTCAACAGCCGCCGTAATATCTTGTCTTTCTGATTCACTGATCTTTTGATCTTCAGATGAAACAAGCTTTATAATCCATTGGCGTAAAAAAACTCTATCTGCTGGATTGTTATAGTCTAAGCCTTTTAGCGGTGCTATGCCTGTCGGTCTACCATTCTTCAAGGGCATATAAGTGCCGCCACCCGCTCTGACAAAAAGTTCTGCACCCCGATCTTTGTCAAAAAAGACCATATTGGGATCATGCTTTTGAAGTTGTGCTAAAAGAAAATTGACAATAACCGTTTTCCCAGAACCAGAGGGACCACAAACAAACGTATTACCTAAATCACCAAAGTGAAAGTTAAAATAAAACGGTGAACCAGCAGAGGTTTTCATCAAGGCTACCGCTGGTCCCCACACATTGCCATCTATTTTTCCAACCGGAAAAGAATGAAAAGGGGAAAGCGCTGCATAGTTGCGGCTTGTTATCGCACCAGAGCGGGTGCGATAAGCATAATTGCCAGGCAATTGTGCCCACCAAGCAGCGGCTAATCCTAAATCTTCCCGCGCAATCACAGCTCCACCATCTGTAAGACGAGAACGCGCTTTGGCAAGATTATCCGCTAACTCTTGTGGCGTATCAGCAAAAACTGCCAATGATAAATGATGCTCCCCTAAAACAAAACGATTGGATTCAAGATCATCAAGCGCATCATCAAGTTCCATAATTTGTGAGCCCGCACGGTCGCCTGCATTGACCATTTGGTTTTGTTTGCGCCCCATAATCTGCTTGGCAATGTTTTTGCTCTTGAAAACAAAAGATTGGGTGAAAATAAACTCAAAGGGAAGCGTGAGCAAACCATCCGCCATGCCTACCCTGGTTTTTGCTGGATATTCTTTCCAACCAAACATGCCCGCAAACCGCTGTTCCGCCTCATAGCGTATTTCTATGATCTCTTTCCCAAAAATGAGACGGTCTGAATAAACAGTTGAAGCTATCGTCCCCCACGTGAGGGGGATACGTTCACGACGACCTCCCACCAATTGGTGGATAAACTCACTTTGCTGCGAATAAATATTACCTTCATGTTCATAAAGGCTTAGTCTTTTTGCACCATAGCGCTCTAAATTTTGAATAAGATCTGTTGTAATATCTTCAAGCTTGCGAACGGACTCTGCATCAACTTCTGTCTTTTCTTGCTTGGCTTTGCCTAAACGTTTGAAAAACTCCACTAATTTATCCGTTTGATCAACGTGTGGATTCCACAAAATTGAAAGATAAAGATCATTGCGATAAAGCTCCTGTGAAACCATCCGCTCGCGATATTTATCATCTAATTGCTTGGCAAATGCCGATCTGAAAGTCCCATCCGGATAAACAGTTTCACGCTTTCTGATAATATGGCTATAAAGCGCTATCCGTTCATCCGCTATGTTTTTAAACAGATTATTGAGCTGTTCGTGAAGCACATTCAGATCAATAATATCCGCTGTCTCAAAGTTAATCCCTTCAAGTTTAATAACGCTCATGAGAGCGCGTGAATCCAGCGCAATGATGTGTTTATTGACATGGCGCACGTAAGGAATGATCGCCTCTGGCTGCTTTTCACGTTTGCGCTCTGTTCTATTCATTATAATTCCTCATAATTACGAATTAATCGTAATGGAGAAATACTTCCCCCACCCCATAGACTCGAATTTCTGGCAAAAATAGATGTCTTTTGCCATGTCAGAAGAATACGAAATTTGTTATGGTCATGCTTTAGGATTTCCTTGAATATGAAATGCGTCGTCACACCAAAGGTGATAAGAAAAATATTGCCTGTCATAATGAACAACATCATCGTTCCTATCGCATTTAAGCCCATAGCTTCCACCGTCACGCCCGCAATCATTGCAGGGCGTGTGCAAGCAAGAAATAACGTATCTTCTGTTAGCTTGTCGTGCTCTTTCATGGCTTTGAAAGGCTAGAGTCAAGCGAATTAAGACATAAACATTGATGCGATTTGTGGTGCACCAAAAACAATGCCGATGCCAACACAAACAAAGAAAGCTTTACGCATTTCAACATAACCAGCAATCCATGCAAGCCCAATACCAGCAACCGCAATGGTTGCAATCGATTTTGCAATGTTTCCTGTTAAAGCTTTGACTAATTTATCAAGAGCAGTTTCAACTTTTCCAAAGTCACCTGCGGCAAATGCTGGCTCACTCAGTGCGATGAAGGCAATAAACAGCATCAATGCTGCTGTTAACCATTTCTTTTGTGTGTTGGATAGAGTAGTTTTTGGTAAGGTATGTTCATTAATGAACAAATTATTCATGTTTTTCATGAAAATTTCCCCGCTTTATGTTTAAGTTGATAATAAGATTAATATTCAAAATATTAATCAGGAATCATATAAATGAAAAAAATAAATTTTTCTATCGATAAATTAACAATATTTAATCTTTTCTTAATTAATAAACAAAAAATATACTAATATTCAAAATGATACTTTTAAAATATCTTAAAGCATCGCCTAAATATCTTTTCTTAATTTATATTATTATTTTGGGATACTTTTATTTCAGTCAACATACTGAAAAACTTATGCAATCTTCTTTTTTTAAAGTGCCAGAAAAGACAATAGAAAACCTTGTTCAAAAGCCGAAGTCACAATTGATAGATTATGCAAACCAACAAGATGTGGTATTGCATCCAGAACCATTGTCATCACAATTTTATGAAGAAAATGTGCCGGTTTATTCAGGTGCTATACAGGTTACAAGTGGTGTGACCTTTAAAATGATTACGCTTGTGGATGATGGATGGAGAAAAAAGATTATCCGTGATATCCGCTTATATGGTGTGGAAAGCTGTGAAATGAGGCAATTTGCCTCACGCAACGGAGTTAAGTGGCCATGTGGTGCTTTTGTTACTGCTTGGCTTGTCTCAAAAACAATCGATAAAAAGGTTACTTGTCGGCAAGCACGTGTCATTCAACAGGTTCATTATGCACAATGTTTTGTGGATGGGGTTGATCTGGCACGTTTGGGGCTTGCAGAAGGGTTAATGGTGTTAACAAAAGATCAGCATAATTTTCCATCTCCAGCAGACTATAAAACTCTACAATCTGCTGCTCAAAAAGCACAAAATGGCTTATGGTCGAGCAAATTTCAACAACCAGAAGATTGGCGAAGAGATCACGGGAGCTATAATCCTATTGACCATTATTGATAAAGCGTCCTCTCAAGCGCTATTTAAAAATCAAGACAATATTCCACTACGAACTTTATCAGGTAAAAGTTAATCATAGTCCACACAGTCCTTGGTGGACAACTCTCTTCAGTAAAAATTGTTGTGTTTAAAGCTCGTGTATGCATATAGGTTGTTTACTACAGCGCTATGTAAGAGCGCGTTTCCTTCCCCTAAACAGAATAGTCATTGTAACAAACATGAGTGTTCAGAAAAATATGAACACATTCAAATCGATGACGTGACCTTCGGTCATGAAAAAAAGGCTTATGAAAAAATAGAGAAAAGCAGAAACGAACTATCTCTATCTTCAAAAAATACTACATTGCTTCAAATCAAACCAGAATTTTTAATGCAAGCATTGCCTCATGTTGCTATGTTCATGAAACATGGATTGCAATCTGAAAGAGATTTAATCGGATCCATGGAATTTTTAGCGAAAATGAAAGGGATTTCCTTTCAGGCACTTGAAGAAGCTAAAGAGACTATAAGAAAAGATGTGCTTTCTTTTGCTATAAAAGAAAGCACATTGGGGGATTAGAGTGACAGCTTTACATATTTTACTTTGAAAAGCGGTCTTTTTTACCTTTTTTCCACAAAAAATAAGTTACAAGTCCGAGAATGGGAACTCTCAATTTGGCAAAAGGGAAATGTTGACTGAGAGCTGCAAGGCTGGAAACGGTTGCATCTGTCATTAGTTTTTGGCGTTGTTCTTCTGTCTTTTTTTGTTGGTCATAGCGTTGATAAGCCTTGAAAACCCGACTGATGATAAGACCTAATCCTGCAAGAGAAAGACAAATTAAAAACATGATACTCGCAGCGGCAAGAGGCTTCATAACAGAACATAACGCAATAAAAACGATGATACATAAAAAAAGCAAAGACATGAAGAATGAAATGCCAATAAACCCATAGCAAATTGCTTGAAGGCGTACTTGCTTGACAGTGCTTTTAAGCCCTCCACCGACAAGATGGTTTAAAAGAGGAGCGATAAACTTATGCATTGCTTAACGACGCAGTAATTGAGAAAGAATAAAACCAACCCCTGCGGCAAACAAAACGCTTTTGCCAGGATTTTTGCGAACGCATTGATTCATGGTTTGTTCAAGATCACTGATTTTGTCTTTTGCTTGAGACATCATGTCTTCACCACTTTCTTTCGCTGAATGATATAGTTTTTCCGCTTTGTCTTTGGCGGCGTTAAATTTGTTTGCACTAAGATCTGTCAGGGTTGAGGTAATCCCTGAAATTTCAGTGCGTAACTTTTCTAATTGTCCTTGTAGGTCTTTTTCTTCTACGGCTGTTTTATTGTGCTGTGTTGTTTTGTTCTGAGCCATGATATTCTTTCCCTCTCTTGATTTATTATATTTGTATTGGTGTGTTCATAGTGATCATTTGCATTGGAGTGAAAATTTTCACTGGTTGAGTAACGCCAAAAGTTTTTTTTGGTTCCTTTCATTTTGTCGAATTTAAAACTGTTTTTGATAAAATAAATCTTTCCTATGCGATAGGCAATACCCGTAAAGGATTGCATCCGTTGAAAATTGTCTTATGCTTTTGCAGGAAGTTAGCACCATTCTTTAGTTTCTTGTGGCGCAGTTCTTATAATAGTTTTTTAAAAGCGTGTTGAGGCTTATTTTTTAGGTTTGTGACAGATAAAAAACATGGTTGTTGCGCTTTTGCGGCAGAAGTAATGTCATTTTTATGCTTTTGCAGAAGAACAAGAAAATAATATTGTTGTTCGTTGCTCTCTATGTATTTGGGGGCTAAACGAGCACTCCCATTATACTTGTGGTCAGTTTAAGATATTGCGATAGTTCTTTTTTAAAAATGTAAGGTATATTTTTATTTTGGGATAGGTGGTACTTCAGTGCACTGGTTGTTAGAGATGTGCATATCCTTTTCTTCAAGAGTTTTATGATATTTTTGCTGCTTATTCTCTGCAAGTAAATATTTTGTTGGGTTTAAAAGAGCTGCTGAAATGAGAGAAGCTTTGCGATATGAGGGATTCATTCAACAGAAACGATGATAAATTATTCTTATAAATTAAAATATTATATGCAATACTCCTTGCGAGTCTATCATTTTGCCAAATTTATGTAATAAATTGATTGGCTAAGATCAACTTGTTGAATTGTTAGAGACAAATTTCTTGAGTGATTTCTTTAGAATAAGAGAGAGCTTGTGGAATAAAACTATACTTGATTTATCAAGTTTTCTTTCTTAAGAGGAATGCGAAAATGACGTTAAAAGGGTAGTGGCATTGTGGAACAGCGATGCTGTGCGGGGTGACGATCCAGCTCATAAAAAAGATAAGACCATAAGAATGTGAGATAGAAATGGAATCTGAAACAGTACCTTTAGATAATATGTCTGCTGTATTGACAGCGCATGATTTTTCTCCTTTTTCTATGTTTATGGCTGCTGATTGGGTGGTGAAAGCCGTTATCATTATTTTGTTACTTGCTTCTCTTATGTCTTGGACAATTGCTTTTGTGAAAATTATTGAGATCACTTTGGCAAAACGAAGAGTACGTCATGAACTTCAATTGGTTCTTAATGCTCAGACTCTTACACGTTTGGCAGCTAGCTTGAAAGAAAGCAAAGGGGCTGGTGTGTTTTTTCTCAAAGAAGTTCTTAAAGAGGTGTATCTTTCTACACAACAGGTTCATTTTTCTGCTCCTGAAGGGATAAATAAAAGCTCTGGGGAAAGAACCGGTGCAAGGGAAAGTGCACAAACGCTTGAAGACATTCTCTTTTATGAGGAGAGCAATCAATATGAAGATGTTTCCCGCGATGTTCGCGATGTTAAGGTTCGCGATGTTCATGAAGGTTTAAAAGAAAGGGTTCATTCGCTTTTGTCACGCTGCTTGTTGGCTGCTACACGCCGTGTTGCATGTGGAAGCACTGTTCTTGCAACCATTGGCGCAATTGCTCCCTTTGTTGGTCTTTTTGCAACTGTTTGGGGCATTATGAATTCTTTTATTGGGATTGCTCAGTCTCAAACAACGCGACTTGATGTGGTTGCTCCTGGGATTGCTGAAGCCTTATTCGCAACAGCTATTGGGCTTTTTGTAGCTATCCCCGCCGTTGTTATGTATAATAGCCTTATGCGTGCTTTGAATGGTTATCGCAATGATTTAGGCGATATCGCTGCGGCTCTTGAAAGGCTCTTGAGCCGTGAACTTGATAGACAAAGACAACAGAAAAGTCATAAAAAATGAAAGCAAGCCTTAATAATGATAGGGATACAGATGAGAGTGGGTTGCAAAGCGAAATCAATGTGACCCCTTTTATTGATGTTATATTGGTGTTGCTTATTGTTTTTATGGTTGCTGCACCTTTGGCAACATCTGTCATTCCCGTTCAGCTTCCTTCTATAACTCAAGTACCTTCAGTGGTTCAGTCTGATGAACCTCTTTATGTTACTTTGCAAAAAGATCGTTCTCTTTACATTGGTGATCATCTTGTAGAACAAGCAGCTTTGAGAGAAGCTTTGTTGAGGGAAACTACGCAAAATTTAGAGACAAAAATTTTAATCAAAGCCGATAGCGAAATTGATTATGGTGCTGTCATCGATTTATTAAATCAAATACGCATGGCTGGATATAATAAAATCGGTCTTGTAGGATTGCAAAACTCTACCAATCTTACCTCAAAAGGTGTGATCAATAATAAAACCACAGGGGTAGCGGACGCTACTGTTGATGGAGCGGGTGGTAACGTTGTGGGGCATGTGGATGCCGTAACAACGGGCACTGCGGTAAACGCTAATATTTCAGGAGCTGCTTCTGACCAGTGATAAAAAACAGCCTTTGTTGTAGGAAGCAAAGCATATGACTCAAAATCGTAGAGTGAAATTGATAGAGGGTTCTTTCGTGGATTTATTAAACCAAATACGCATGGGGTTGATATTGCGCATGGGGTTCATATATTGAATCGGTTGTGTAGGATTAAGCTCTACTAATCTTGCCTCAAGAGGTACGATCAAGAAAAACAGCAGGCGCGATTGTTGTGTGTCTTAATACATCTTAAAGCCCTTTTTGCGACGGTGTTCATAAATGGTATAACGGTAAAGCCCCCGTAAAATAATAAAAAATCTATTGAACCTCACTATCTTTATGCTTAACAAAAAAGCAAGCGAGCACCATTATAGTATTTATATTTTCTCCCCATGTTGTGACAGTACTTAGTACAAGTATTCATTATAGGTATTTTTCCAGTTTTTATCTACATGCCAGCCACATTTGGAACGTGAGAGACATGCTTTTGATTGATGTAATATAAATAGATTTGCAATGAAAAAATCTTACAGTATTGAGTTTTCTCATTTAAGTTGCAAGATAATTAATTATTATAAATCAATATGATGTATAGACTGTGGACATTACAAGCGGTATGTGGGCTCTCAATGATTAATGCCAATGTTTTTGTTATGGGGGAGGGGTGTCCGGTGATAACGAAGTTTTGTATAGCGCAAGAAACGTAATTGAGAGATGATTGTTTAGAGGTGCGTTTAGTAAAAAACTTTGAGAGCAAATGCGCACTCCTTCTGCACTTTAAAAGCCTAAGGGGTTTTAAGTGAAAGAGTGGTTGCGAGTGTTATATTTTGAGAGTAGCGATTTTTTCAGAGCTTCTTAAGTATGCTCCGTTGAACCAAAACCTCCTGTTCCACGGCTCTCGTTATGGTTTTGGGTATTTTGCTCTGGTTCAATGGCACAAACATTGACTTGGGATACGGGGGCGATGACTGTTTGGGCAATGCGCATTCCCCGTTGGATAGAAAAGTCTTCTTGGCCTAAATTTATAAGAAGGACTTTGACTTCACTTTCGGATAATCACACTCAATCGTTCTTGGAGTGTTGAGGCATGTGATGGCGTGTTTTAAGGCTAAGTCAGAGTGTGGATGGATGCGTGCTTCAAGCCCCCCGTGATAAATGAAAAATGAGATCTGTTGGAATAAGTGCCCGCTTGCCCAAGGGCAAGAACAAGCGTTTCTTCTTTACCAATTGCTGTTTGTAAATCCAAGACCGGCAGAACCAGTCGTTGCGTAGTGAAGAAGTTTCCTTGTCCCAAGCGCAAGACGCTGAACAAATAAAGTCAGGGCATGTGAAGATTGAGAAGAGACAGAGGAAGAGTAAGGATGATTGTTTAGAGGTTCCGTTTAGTAAAAAACTTTGAAGGCACATGCACACTCCTTCTACACTTTAAAAGCCCAAAGGACTTCCAGTGAAAGAGTGGTTGCGAGTGTTATATTTTGAGAGTAGCGATTTTTTCAGAGCTTCTTAAGTATGCCCCGTTGAACCAAAACCTCCTGTTCCACGGCTCTCGTTATGGCTTTGGGTATTTTGCTCTGGTTCAATGGCGCAAACATTGACTTGGGATACGGGAGCGATGACTGTTTGGGCAATGCGCATTCCTCGTTGGATAGAAAAGTCTTCTTGTCCTAAATTGATAAGAAGGACTTTGACTTCACCACGGTAATCACTATCAATTGTTCCTGGAGTGTTGAGGCATGTGATGCCGTGTTTTAAGGCTAAGCCAGAGCGTGGACGTATTTGTGCTTCAAGCCCACGTGATAAATGAAAAATGAGACCTGTTGGAATAAGTGCCCGCTGCCCAGGGGCAAGAACAAGCGTTTCTTCTTCTCCAATTGCTGCACGTAGATCAAGACCCGCAGAACCAGCCGTTGCGTAGTGAGGAAGTTCTAAACCTTGTCCGTGTGCAAGACGCTGAACAAATAAAGTCAGGGCATGTGAAGATTGAGAAGAGACAGGGTGATTGTTTAGAGGGGTGTTGGTTTCAGAGTGCGACATGATCAAGGTATTTCCAAAATATGAGGTCTAGAAAGAAATGGTACTTTAACAAAAGATATCCATAAAACCAAGTCGATAAAGGTTTGTTGATATAGGTTGTCCCCAGAGCTTGCTGATCTAGAATATTCCAAAACACCATCTGACACCATTAATGGTATTTTTCAATAATGGCATCATCAATGATGGCTTATACCTAGGGACATGCGCTTATTTGAGATCTAAATTATGTTTACAGATAAGATTTTTTAGATACTACCGATAAGAATACCCGTGGCAAAAACCAGAGCACCACCAATGATGACCTGTAAAGAAGCGCGCCAAAAGGGAGTTGACATGAATTTGTTTTGGATCCAGACGATTGCGCCTAGTTCGAAAAAAACAATGATAAATGCAATAACTGTCGCTACATAAAAAGAGTTGATCAAATAGGGAAGAGTATGGCCCAACCCCCCTAATGTTGTCATAATGCCGCTGGCAAGACCTCTTTTTAATGGCGAACCACGCCCTGATAATTTACCGTCATCGTGGGCTGCTTCTGTGAAACCCATCGAAAGTCCTGCACCAATTGAAGCTGAGAGCCCTATCAAAAAAGTTTGATGCGTGTCTCCTGTGGCAAAAGCTGCTGCAAAAATGGGGGCAAGGGTAGAGACAGAGCCATCCATTAATCCTGCAAGACCTGGTTGAATCCAAGTCAAAAGTGTTTGTCTTTGCGTTTTCGAAGGTTTTTTTACGGTGTTATTGGCCACTGTTGTTTTTTTAGAGGGATGGCTACTCTTGCTTTTTACAAGAGAAGTTCGGTCACATAATGAACCGATAGTGTTTGCACGATTATGGCAAGTAAGGCACAAAAGTTCCTTATAATTTTCAAGCTCTTGAAGCCCCATGGCGGTAAAAACCGCCGCTTCCTTAGAGGAATAAGATTCTAGAGCTTTTGCATATTTCAAATAGAGCGCTGCATGCTGCTCTTTTACTTTGAGCGCTTGAAGCATCATTTTTTGTGCTGAACGAAAGAACAGAGCTTTACGTTGTACAAATGAAAAAAACGATCTCAACATTTTCTGTCCCTCTGCACTTTAGAATAGTTCTAAACCATAAGAAAAATAAACCAAAAGTCAATCTAAAAGTTAAAAACTGAAAAATTGCAAAAAGGTTGCACTGAGAAAAAAGAGTGCTGGGAAGTCAAGAAAGCAAAGGAGATTTATCAAGAAGTATGGTCACATGAAAGAAATGATTGCGTGAAAAAATTAAGAGACAATGTGCTTTATTTTGCTAAAGGGGCGTTTGAATGAAGTGTTTCAATGTATTGATGCTCGAGAATGTAGGGAAAGAAATAGGCTTGGCGTCATCATTCATTTTATGCGTTCAAAAGACTGTAACAGCTCTTGGAATTTGAGATGATTCTTTTAAAGGAGACCTTTTTCAAGGGACAAAAGCCCATTTCGCGAGGGGACCCCTGTGAAGAGTATAGAAGGGTAGAGCGACAAAATTTCCATGAAATAATATAAACTCTATTGAGTCTTCTTAATCTTTACGCTTCATAAAAGAGCAAGCCGGCATCATCATACACCTTAGCTCCCAGTGTTGCGACAATCTTTAGCACGGTTTATTATGGGTATGGCATTTAATTGTACAGTTTTACGCCACTCATTCTGCTTGTGGAGGTGTAAGCCAGTATTCTTATGATATTTACGCGCATTTAGCGTTGTTACAGCTTTTGCATTTAGGTGGATTTGTTAGCGTGTAACGAATTATCTTTTGTGCTGCAATTTCAGGGGCAGGTTTAAGGGGGGGAGTGCATACAGGTTTAGGGGGGGGAGTGCATAAATGAGAGAGACATTATCATATCAAATTGTTTGATCACGCATAAAAATTTATGCTTTATGAAGGGGCATTTATCGCCTTGTAACTTGCCTGATATCTTGCATGAAAGCCCAAAGTTTAGTAGGTTTCCTCTCACTTCAAAACTTCTTATATTGAAGCAATTCAAATCATTTTCTTGTGTATCACAAGGAAGGGTGTGGTTGTGGGATTATTAAAAAGTGTGATAAGTGCGCAATGTGAGGGGAGTATAATCTCTGTGTAGTGAAGGAGAGAAGCGAGTACCGTTTGATAAAATTGCTTTGTTCCGAGCTGTTTATAGTGACATAGTAAGAGAAGCAAAAGAGGGAAAATTAAGGGTAGAATGGTACTATCTTAGTGGTTTTCGGGTGGGGCATTTGAACGATCCTATTGCTGAATATTCTTCTGTTTCCCTAGATGATTTGAGGAAATGGCTTTTATTGCGTGGTAAGAGACCTAAAGTTTTTTTCCCTGAGGATGATTCTCGTGACGTTAAGGATCAAAAATATGCGTTTCAAGATCCAACGCATCCACGTTATGCTCCAAAGCTTGCTGCTATTGTTGCGGCATGGGAAGCGGTGAGTGAGGTTGAGGGTGGTAAAACTGTTAAAGGAACGCTTGCAAAATGGTTGCAACAGAATGCTGATCAATATGATTTACACAATAAGAAAAATGGTAAGTTAAAAAAGGATGTTATTGAGGAATTAGCGGCTGTTGCGAATTGGGAACCTACCGGAGGGGCGCCTAAGACACCTGCCAGCTCTCTTTTATCAAAAGAAAAAAAATAAAAAGATCACTAAAATTGTGCTGTTTTTTTGATAATTTTGAAGATAATCTCTTTTTCTGGGGGAGATTTTTACTTTTCTTCCCTAGATTATAAGTAATTGTTTTTCAATGAAAATAATTTTTATAGTGTTCCTCTGACGGTTCAGACGGGGAAAATAGATATTTTGGGGCAGTAAAATTTACCCTGTAGTTTTCGTAACTTACCTCTCTATTTTTGTTTGATTTTTTTGGTCATTTTTAAAATCCGTTATCAATTTAAGGAGTGCAACATGATTAAAGTTAATCTTTTTTTACTATGCGTAAAAGTGTGAAAATTTTTCGGGGAAATGTACGGATATTTGGCAATGTGTTGCGGATGAGGTGGTACATAAATCATTTAGAATAGGCGTATTATCGTGTTGGTTAAAGTTTGAATGATCGCTGTTATTCAAATAGTCGAAGTTGAGCGTTGTTACAGCTTTTGCATTTAGGTGGATTTTTTAGCGTGTAACGAATTATCTTTTGTGCTGCAATTTCAGGGGTAGGTTTAAAGGTGGGAGTGCATAAATGAGAGAGAGATATTATCATATCAAACAGTGTTCAATTTATCGCATTGCATTTGTGTGAATATAGCTGATCAAATTTTATTTATCATGTAGAGTGGGGAAAAGTTAACAATATTAATTGAATATAAAAAAAACATAAACTGTAATCTGAATTACAGTTTATGTTATTAAGTATTAAATAAGCTTACTGTTTAAACTGTATTTAAGTGAAACGTTGTTTAAACGAGCATCCACGCACTGTCCGCAAAAGCATCAAATGCTTTTTGACCCGGTGTACGATAGGGAGCCCGCTTTTTAGAAAATAACCATGAAAAATACGCAATAAGACCCCAAAGTGCTGGTGCAAGTCCCATCATAACTCCTATCTTTACAACACCTTTTTTAAAATCTTGTTCAGTGCTTTGTGTTGAAATATGATCCATAATCATATCAATAGCTTTAACAACTTTATTTTCTTTTGACACTGTAGAAGCAAAACTAGAACCTTGAGAATGACTATTCAAATAATAAGCATTAGCTTCCAAAACCTGTGAAAAGAAAAAGGCTATTGTAACAATATATAACGCAATTTTTTGAAATATTTTCATTATAATGATCCAAATTTAAAAGATTTAATCAAAAAAGTTTTTTCATTACACTCTCTAAACAAAACAAAAAAAGCACCGTGGCATCCTATGATGCATAATTTCATTATGTATTTAATGTGCTGTTAATACAAAGTGTTCAATTGCACATTTTGTATTATATTTTTATGTAATTTCCATAGTTTATTGATTCTGTCAACTTTTCAATTTTGGTTTTTAACTTAAATTATAAGCTGTAATTTTTTTGTTAATTTAGAAATAAGTTTAAATTATATTATTGTTTTTATTGTATCATCTGTTTTGGTAAGTCGTAAACGCAATTCTATATTATTAACGGAGATATTTTAAATAAACAAAATGTTTTTTAAATAAACAAAATGTAGTTTTATTGTTGTGTAAATGACATATGTTCTGTATGATTTTTTCAAATTTCATAGTATTTTATAAAAATGCTATGGATTATTGATGCAATTTTTAAGATATATTGCGGTGTGAAGTAATCGTTTTTTGTTATATCATAAAAACACTATTTTGCGGTGGGGTGATGTAAGTTCTGTGTTCAGTGTTATCGTTACCAATCGGTTATCATATGGTAAGTAAACTAATATTATTCAGATTATATAAGCATTATTAGCTCTCTTTACAGAAATAGATGCGTTCAAAGATGAATGGAGTATTCTGTGTAGTCTTAAAGCGTTTGAATCATTAAATGCTCTTTATTTTTCTTTTCAAAAATGCTGGCTTTTTCATCCGCTTCATCCGTATTGAGGGACGTAAATAAACAAGTTGTGAGGTCGAATATCTTTTGGTAAATTGAGCGATTGAACACTTCAAGAGCGCGAAGAACAAGGGATTATTTGTTATGCCAAATTATGAAATTTTTTTCAATCTTGGAAAGATATTCCCATTGTGGCAAATCATATAAAGTTTAAGCAACGGCAGCACGGTTTTTTGTGCAATGAAATGATAAATATGTACAACATCACGGTAATCTCCGTGGGAAACTTTACCGGATCAACAGTACGGATAGTGTTTTCTGCTTACCCCAAATCGCAGATATTTCAAAACAACAACGGTGGAGAATGAATGTTGGATATGTTCTAGGGAAGGTTGCAAAAAATGGCTAAAAAGTTCTCAAAAAAAATACCAAAAATGACGAAAGGAGCGGTTGCCCACTCCTTCGTTCCTATCTCCCCTTTCGGGGAAGCGGCCACCATTACTGATGCCGTATATGGTGATACATATACGCTTATTTTTTTCAAAAGTCAATAGTGTAAATGCGGTAAATGTTTGAGCATCAGAGCTACAACTTTATGAAAATCTTCGCTGGATAATCTTGGAACAGTACGTGAGCAACTTAAACGACTTACAGAAACTGTTGTGACATAATTGCAGATAATCCATGCTTTTTTATTTTCTATGGGAGATTGTATTGGATACGCAGCGGGATTATTGGGTTGTGATTTCGTTGAAAAAGGTAAAACTGTCACATTTCCATATAATTTTGCATTCTTAGAAAGCACTAAAACAGGCCGCTTTTTCCAAAATTCAGGGAGTATCGAATCATGAGGAAAATCGCACCAAAAAACTTGTCTGATGCGTGGTGCCGATTTGATTCGTGGTTTTATGTGAGGTGGTTTTTTGTAAGGAGCATTTAAATCTCTTTCTCTTATATGCTCGCGCCATGCATTATAATCATGTTCCATCATAACACATGGTTCTTCAAGTTTGGTTATATCTAAGGAAATAGGTGATAGGGTAGAAGGCGCTGTGTTCTTATCTTCAGCCATAGCAGACCATTTATATTTATCGGTCCCCTCACTTATTATTTTACGGCTTTTCTATCACGAGTTTTTATCAAAATGTTGCTCATAAGTACAGAGAGGTGAAACCATAAAATGGATATATCTGCTTATTTTTGTCTTTTGCGTACAACGCTAGAGGAGGGATATTGGTGATAGGTGGGTTGTTGGGTTGGTTTGGCGGTGGGTGGTTTTGGGTGGTGATTGGTGACTGGAGGGTTGTTGGTTAGGGGGAAGCGATTGGAGAGAACGAGTGCACGCGGCTTCATTTCTATTTTATGGTTAGAGTTTCTTATTGCTTGAAAGGAGTCCTTTTGAGGCAACATAAAAACTGATAAGCATGTAAAATAGACTAGCAACGACATTCCAGCCGGCAAATGAAAGAAAAAGAAAGCGTGCGGATGCTTCAGAACAAGAAGGGGGATGAATGTTGTTTAATTGGTTAAGAAGCTGGTTAATGTCTGAGGTTTTTCTCACTGCGCTTAAACCACAACTGAGGGGGGCTGCCCAAAAGCCATATTCAACACCTGCATGATAAATGGCTAAAACAAGGCTTATACACATTAAGACAAAAACACACAAAAATAAAAGTTGTATCCAAGCAGACATGCGAAAAAAACATGCCCCAAAACCTGCTAAGAGCAAAAAGGGTATGGCACCATAATAGGGAAAACGCTCTATGAGACACAAATCGCAAGGAAGATACCCTCCAAAATATTCAAAACCAAGGGCAAGACCTATTGTAGCGGACAAGCAAAAAGCGAGAAAAAAAGCCCATAAACTTTGTTCTTTTCTGCTGGGTTCAAGATGAAGGTGCTTGTATAAAAGTGGGTGAGAAGACAAAACGCACGCCATTAAGTCTGTTCCTTATAAAAGCTTTTTGTTTAAAAAAGCTATGAAAATCCCATAAATTAAAACGAGACTAACACAACCAATGAGAATAATCCATTTGAAATTCTGTACTAGAAAATTCATTGCTTTTTGCCCAAAATGTTTAATCAGCCACGCGAGAAGATAAAAACGAGCGCCTCTAGAAAAAATACAAATAAGAATGAAAAGTTCAAGACGTACACTCATTACACCGGCCAAAATTGTGACAATTTTGATGGGGGGAAGATGAAAAAAACCTGATGTTATCAGTAAAATGACTAGAAATTGCAGGGTTGCACTATTTTTCAGAGATTCAAAACTTTCAACCTTACCATAAATTTCTAAAATGGGTTTGGCAAGAGTATCATAGGCAAAATGTCCGATAAACCAACCGGCAATGCCTCCTAATACAGAACAGATAGTCGCAATCAAAGCATAGCGATAAACTCGCTTTTGATGGATAAGCAGCATCGGAATATATAAAACATCTATGGGAATTGGAAAAACAGAACTTTCAATAAAGGCAATGAAACCAAGCCAGTGTGGTGCTGTACGCCGATTTGCCAAAGAAATCGTCCAAAGCTTTAATTTGTTTAATATCATGAGGCTTTCTATAAATTTAAGAGGTAAAGACTTTACAAATGAGATTGTTATAAATCCGGTAGAGAAATCCAATAAAAAAAATATTTCATAAAACAGATAAGAAAATGATATGAATTCTTAAAAAATGAGAAGTCTGCTGTTGACGAATCTGTGCTTCTTCATATAGTGCAAAGGAATAATCGACAAGTCTGTATTTTAAGTACTGTCTTTTGTAGCAATGTGCGGGTGTGGTGGAACTGGTAGACGCGCCAGACTCAAAATCTGGTTCCGAGAGGAGTGTCGGTTCGAGTCCGACCACCCGCACCATCTCATAGAGATTTTCCTTTATCCTGTTATGGCGTATCATGTTAATTTATAAAACATGTGGGATTTATAAATAGTGTTCACTGTTTTGCATGTTGAATGAAAAACCTCGAATACCATAGGATTCTTTCATTTTAAGTTTGTTTATTTTAAGTTTATTTATAGTAAATTAACCGAAATCATGTCTTTTGTACATTGCAAGCTAGATGCGCTATTGTGGAATGAAATTTTACAAAAAATGAATAAAAATGCCTCTTAATAAACCGTTTCAAGGGCATCATTGGGGGGTAGGAGTATATGATGGATGGTGCCAGCTTGCACTTTTATGAAGTGTAAAGATGATGCTCTATAGATTTTATATTCTTGTGGGCGTTGTTGCAAAATGGGCGTCAGGGTTTTGAGAGATGTTTCTTGAAAACACGAATGTGAATTACCAACCCAAGTGTCTTGGATTTGAGTGTGTTTGGGATTTGAGTGTGTTTGGTTTGGAGCGCTGTCGTATGACATGAGGGGCGTGATCCAAAAAAGTCCCGTGAGAAACACAAGCATGAGGCAATGCGTAAACTCCTTTCTTTAAAAGACAGAGCTGTAGAGGCTTAAAAGATAGTGCTTTAGAGGCTTTGAAAGTCGTAAAACCGAAGTAAAAGGAAATAGTAAGGTTGGAAATTGGTTTTTGCCTTGACAATTTCATATTCTCCCCAAATGAAGCTGTCTCCCCGTTACAGAAATTACATAAACAGAGAACCGCAATATCCTCTCTCTACTCTGGTATACAATAGCTGTAAACACTGTCATTTGAAGTGTGGTCATATAGGGTCTGTAAACTTCCTTGAAACGTTACAGTAATTTTTTTTTCAGTGTGTGTTGGATATTCTTAAGAGTGTTTGTTTTACTTTAGGTTTAAGGGCATTCCATGGGGAGGCGCCAAGAGGAGCCTGCCCCAAGAGTCCCCAAGAGTTGTTGTGTTTTTACAAACGGACATGATTTTAGAAATGGGTTTTAGAATCTTGATCCTTTGAGAGTGGGGAGGCAAGTCAACATCATCCTATAAAACTGCAATTGATGCACAATATCCATAGTTCTTTTAAAGAAACATCTCTTAATAACTGCTCTCATTTATTTTACGATGGTAGCCAGTGATATGATGGTAAAGCTTTTATATTCTAAATGTATACATGAAAGGGGGAGAGGATAGGAGCTTGCTTTAAAAGAGGGAGAGGCTTTATTGTTTTGTGACGATTTGTTTACAGTTTAGTCTTGGTTTTTAGAATCTGCGTCTTTTTAGGAGGGAAAGAGGCATAAAAAAACCCCGTTTTAACAGGGTTTTTTAAGAGTTCAATTTTTCTACAAAACTTAGAATTTATAAGCGATACCAAAGCGAACATCATGCGTTTGAGAAGAGATTTCAAGGTTATCGTCTGCAAATTTCTTTTTCAAAAAATCTGAATAACGATATTCTGTACGCATGATGATATTATCTGTCATTGCAAGATCAAAACCACCACCAATAGTGTAACCAAACATTGTTTTTGTTTTATCTAACACATCGCCAGAAGCAAAAACTGTCGAATCTTCTTGTGATTTTGATAAAAGTGACATGATATATTGCATTTGTGTATAGGCTATACCCCCTGCAACATAAGGCATAAGACGATGGGAAGCAAAACCAATACGCGCGCGTGCAGCACCAGACCATTTTTCTTTCAATGTTACACTGCTGACAACAATGTCACCATAGTTGGGTATCGTTTCATCCTGAGCTGCAGGTTTTATGATAGGAATCCCAGCTTCTTTAAAGGCAATGTTAATAGAGTCTAATTCATCTAGAATTTTCTTTCCATTGTCTGTTTGGGTACTTTTCCTCCCAGACCAGACTATGTCCGTATCAAAACCGAAAACAAGGTTCTCTCCCAGATCAATATTAGAACCTGCATACAAACCTGCTCTCAATCCTGATGGTTTCGGTGATAAATCTCTATCAACCCAAGCCCATTTTCCGTCCCTGGCTTCTTTTGCGTAATCTAGAGTATTTTTACTGGAAAAATATCCAATTTGTCCTCCAAAATAAAAACCAGACCAAGAAAAAGGCGCAGAAACAGTAACCGGTGTGATACGTGACGATGAATCATTTTGCAATGAAACCTTCGGTTTTGATTGCTCAAAGATTACCGTATCTGCTGCTTGCGCTGTTGAAGTGGTAATGAAAGTGAAAATAGATAGTGCGATTAAATATTTTGTTTTCATAAAAACGTCCCCAATTCATTTCGGATACAAATCGTATTATATACAAATTGGTTAAAAAAATCTATAGTTAATATCATTATGAAAACTAAAATACGTATAAAATCTATAATTAACCATATTAAAGTGTTTTTAAAACTTGTTTTCGTGCTATTATTCCGCGTTTTTCTTAATTTTTCAGGGTTTGTATATATTCCTTCAGTGTTTTCTATGTTTTAGAAAAAAATATAGTATAGCAAATAAGATTTTAATTTTTTTAAAGAACCATTATTATATATATATTAAAAATACTCTTTGTTATTCAGTGTTAAATATATTGTCTATAATGATTGATATCATTGTGCTTAATATTCAATTGATCGTAAAAAATACATATTGGCACCATCACATTCTTTGCTCGTTTCTGATATTGCGTAGCTTTGTATTGCGATAGCCTTTTGAGCACTTGAGAGGATGAGCGACTTTATTTCTTTATTTCTTTTTTTATCTATATGCCACTTTTGCTTATAACAATCCAAGCGAATAGTTTTGATTGATTGAATGGGATATGAAGAATAAGAAGGAGCAAAGTGCGAGAATCTGATGTTTCATGAGGTTTCTCATGCACCATGTAAAACGATAAATTCTTCTTTTCGTTCGCTTAAAGCCGGAACGTGGATGAGAGCCTAAAAACTGAATGTCGTTGGCAATTTTAAAGAGATTAGCGCGTGCACTCAGGTTTTTGTGGAAATGGGTGAGGGCGCCATGATAGGTAAATGCCTCAAATTTTTTGCGAACTGTCAAGGATATCCCTGTCAGAGAGCTGATTGTTTCAGTAAAGGCCAAAACCTTTCGGTGCATTGAGTTTTTTCCAACAGCTGTTCCTCTATTGAGCACTTCTATCTTCACGCTTCATAAAGGAGACATTTCTCAATGCTCCCAAACCCATTTCATGGCGGTGGCTCGTGAATGGTATAAAGATAAAGCCATTGAGCCCCCCTTATCTTTACGCTTCATAAAGAAGCAAGCCGGTACGATCATTATATTTACCAGCTCGTGGGTGTTGTGACAGCCCTCTCCACAATGTTGTGACAGTTCTTGGCACTTGAGGCGGTTCGTTAGAGGCGTTTTTAGTCATTTCTTATTTTATACAACTTCTATCCATACATTTATCCCGCTTGTGATGTGGAAGTAAGTGATTTTGATTGATTTAACATGGGACAGATTTAAAATGAGAAAATCCTACGGTATTCAGGATTCTCATTCAATATGAATGACGCGAGATTATCATTATAGATAAATACATTATCTCATTGAGACAAGAGCAGAAATATGGACCAGAGCCTAAAATGAACGCTGTGGGTAATCGTTATCGGTCATCGTCGGGGTGTAAACACCCCGATTTTTTGACAGAAAGATTTGTTTTAAGACGTTTGCATCTTTTTTTTAGTGAGTTGTTTATTGGGGAGAAATCATCTTTTTGGGATCAACCAGCCGGTCATAATCAGCTCCAGAAACGCCAGCTTTTATTGCTTCTGCGCGCAAAGTTGTATCATTTTTATGCGCTGCTTTGGCAATTTCAGCAGCTTTTTCATAGCCAATTTCTGGTGCAAGAGCTGTGACTAACATGAGTGAGCGCTCCATGAGCGAGTGAATATGAATGCGATTGGCTCGTAATCCTTGAATGCAATGTTCATCAAAAGAGCGCATGCAATCACCAAGAAGGGTAATTGATTGTAAAACGTTATAGCCAATAACAGGTTTATAAACGTTGAGTTCAAAATGTCCTTGGCTTGCGGCAAAGGTTACGCTGGTGTGATTGCCAAAAACTTGGCATGCGACCATGGTTAAGGCTTCACATTGCGTGGGATTAACTTTTCCTGGCATGATGGAAGATCCGGGTTCATTTTCGGGAAGACTGAGTTCCCCTAAACCTGAACGTGGTCCTGAGCCCAAAAATCGAATGTCATTAGCAATTTTAAACAGATCAGCAGCTAAGGCATTCAAGCTCCCATGGAAATGCGCAAGGGCTCCATGATGGGCGAGTGCTTCAAATTTATTGCTGGCAGTTTGAAACGTTATTCCTGTGAAAGCGCTCACTGTTTGCGCAAAAGCAATGTCAAAACCTTTTGGCGCATTTAGTCCTGTGCCAACAGCCGTGCCACCTTGAGCAAGCATGTGGACATCGGTTAGAGCATTTTCAATGCGCTGAAGATTGGCTTCTAATGCGGCACGATAGCCTGAAAATTCTTGTCCTAAGGTTAAAGGCGTTGCATCTTGGGTATGGGTGCGGCCGATTTTAATGATGTCTGCAAATTCTTGCTCTTTTTGTTTTAGTGTAGCAATAAGAGCTTCAAGGATTGGCAGTAAGTGTTGGCGTGTTTGCAACGTGGTGGCAATGTGAAGCGCTGTGGGAAAGGAATCGTTCGATGATTGACTCATATTGACATGGTCATTGGGATGAACTGGTTTTTTGCTTCCAAGTTTTCCTCCCAAAATCTTACTGGCACGATTAGCAATTACTTCATTGACATTCATATTGCTTTGTGTGCCAGAACCTGTTTGCCAGACGGAGAGTGGGAAATGCGTATCAAAATCGCCGGCAAGCACTTCATCGGCGGCGGCAATAATTGCTTTTCCAATATTTGCTGGTAGTTTTCCTTTGTCCATATTTACAACAGCTGCAGCTTTTTTGATAAGGACTAAGGCATAAATGATGGCAAGAGGCTGCTTTTCACTGCCAATATTAAAATTATGCAGTGAACGTTCAGTTTGTGCTCCCCAATAACGATCTTGACGTACCGAAATCGTTCCAAAGCTATCCGTTTCCTGACGTGTTTCAACCATGATAAGATCCTTTTTTGTTCACGGGTTCTTAAAAAAGCTAAATAACGCGAAAGTGCAATGAGAGGCAAGACTTTGAAGCTTCATTTAGAGAAATTATTTTATGGCTATTCTTGACATTAAGAGATGCAGATTTTATATCTAACTTATACTAGCACTCTCAAGCTATGAGTGCTAGCAAGAACTTTTAAGATTAATGCAATTATGTTCAGTTTTAAGGATTTAAAACATGGCTAATATACAATTCCGCCCACTTCACGACCGTGTCGTTGTCCGTCGGGTTGAATCTGAAAATAAAACGGCTGGTGGGATTATCATCCCTGATACAGCAAAAGAAAAACCTCAAGAAGGCGAAGTGATTGCTGTTGGTAATGGCGCTCTCGATGATAACGGAAAGCGTGTGCCTTTAGAAGTCAAAACAGGAGACCGTATCCTCTTTGGAAAATGGTCCGGAACTGAAGTCAAGATTAATGGGGAAGACCTCCTCATCATGAAAGAATCTGACATTATGGGAATTATGGGCTAATTGAAGCGCTTAATTTTTCATTGTGTACTATTTTGAGAAAACTCCAAGGAGAAATTAAATGGCTGCTAAAGAAGTCAAATTTGGCCGTGAAGCGCGTGAGCGTTTGTTGCGCGGTGTCGACATCCTTGCTAATGCTGTTAAGGTGACACTCGGCCCTAAAGGTCGTAATGTGGTGATTGATAAATCATTCGGTGCGCCTCGCATCACAAAAGATGGTGTATCCGTTGCAAAGGAAATTGAACTTGAAGATAAGTTCGAAAATATGGGTGCACAAATGTTGCGCGAAGTTGCTTCTAAAACCAATGATATCGCTGGTGATGGAACAACAACAGCAACTGTTTTAGGACAAGCTATTGTGCAAGAAGGCGTTAAAGCTGTTGCTGCTGGCATGAACCCAATGGATCTTAAACGCGGGATTGATGCTGCTGTGGATGAAGTGGTGGCAAACCTCTTCAAAAAAGCAAAAAAAATCCAAACTTCAGCAGAAATTGCACAAGTAGGAACTATTTCTGCTAATGGTGCTGCTGAAATCGGTAAAATGATCGCTGATGCTATGGAAAAAGTGGGCAATGAAGGCGTCATTACCGTAGAAGAAGCTAAAACTGCTGAAACGGAATTAGAAGTCGTTGAAGGAATGCAATTTGACCGTGGGTATCTTTCCCCTTATTTTGTCACAAATGCTGAGAAAATGGTCGCTGATCTTGATGATCCTTACATTCTCATTCACGAAAAGAAATTGTCTAATCTACAATCTCTTCTTCCAGTGCTTGAAGCTGTTGTGCAATCTGGAAAACCACTTCTCATTATCGCTGAAGATGTGGAAGGTGAAGCCTTGGCAACACTCGTGGTCAACAAGTTGCGTGGTGGTTTGAAAATTGCTGCTGTAAAAGCACCTGGATTTGGTGATCGCCGTAAAGCAATGTTAGAGGATATCGCAATCTTGACATCCGGACAGGTTATTTCTGAAGATGTGGGCATTAAACTTGAAAATGTCACTTTGGATATGCTTGGACGTGCAAAGAAAGTGAACATTTCTAAAGAAAACACCACCATTATTGATGGTGCTGGACAAAAGTCTGAAATTACTGCTCGCGTCAATCAAATCAAGGCTCAGATCGAAGAAACAACTTCTGACTATGACCGTGAGAAATTGCAAGAAAGACTTGCTAAACTCGCTGGTGGTGTTGCTGTTATCCGCGTGGGTGGTGCAACAGAAGTTGAAGTGAAAGAAAAGAAAGACCGTGTTGATGATGCTTTGAATGCAACACGTGCTGCTGTTGAAGAAGGTATTGTTGCTGGTGGTGGTACCGCATTGTTGCGTGCAGCAAATGCGTTGACCGTTAAAGGAAGCAATCCTGACCAAGAAGCAGGTATTCATATCGTTCGTCGTGCTCTTCAAGCGCCAGCACGTCAAATCGCAACCAATGCCGGTGAAGAAGCCGCTATTATTGTGGGCAAAGTGCTGGAAAATAATGCTGACACTTATGGTTACAATACTGCCACGGGTGAATTTGGTGATTTGATTGCTTTGGGAATTGTTGATCCAGTGAAAGTTGTGCGTTCTGCTCTCCAAAATGCGGCTTCAATTGCTAGCCTTCTGATTACAACAGAAGCAATGGTTGCTGAAGTTCCAAAGAAAGATACACCAAT
>NZ_JBHIMP010000001.1:470107-495412 GCF_042194175.1 Bartonella sp. MR168JLCBS
TCCAGAATGCGGCTTCAATTGCTAGCCTTCTGATTACAACAGAAGCAATGGTTGCTGAAGTTCCAAAGAAAGATACACCAATGCCTCCAATGCTTAGGTGGCGGAATGGGTGGAATGGGCGGAATGGATTTCTAAGCTCTTATTCCATAGAAGTAATAAAGAAACGGGCTCTCTGTGCCCGTTTTTTTAATGCTTTTTCACGTTTTGCAACCGGTAAATTTGGTGATTTGATTGCTTTCAAGAATTGTTGATCCAGTGAAAGTTTTTGCGTTCTACTTTCCAGAATGCGGCTTCAATTGCTAGCCTTCTGATTACAACAGAAGCAATGGTTGCTGAAGTTCCAAAGAAAGATACACCAATGCCTCCAATGCTTAGGTGGCGGAATGGGTGGAATGGGCGGAATGGATTTCTAAGTTCTTATTCCTTAGAAGTAATAAAGAAACGGGCCTTCTGTGCCCGTTTTTTTTAAATGCTTTTTCGCTTTTCGTACAGTTCTTCCTTTTATGATAGTGATCTTATAGCATTTTGTTATTTTTCATTGGTTGATGTATCGCCATTGTGAATAGATCTCTCTCTTTATTCATGACTTTTTCTCTTGTATTTATGAGATGTTTTTATTGTGCGGGGATCGTGGTTTTCTTTGAAAATATTTTATTGATAAAAATACAACTTTTTGATTTATAGTCATTTCTTTCTTGTACAGTTCTATTTTTTCATTTTAAGTTTATGTATGCACCATTAAAAAATCTTGTGTTTGTACTTTCGTGTTTGCGCTTTAGAAGGGCAAATAGTTTTTATGAACCAACGCAAGAGTTCGTGCTCATTGAAAGTTGAAGAGAGAAAGTTGGACAGAGCATGTTAGGTCTTGTTTGTTTTTTTATGAATAAGATGCTGGTGTTTAAGATTTTGTATGAAAACAAAATTTAAGGTTTGCTCTGTTAAAGGGCTTTTGTATACTGGGACAAGCATATCTCTGTTTGGTTAATCTCTGCAATAGAAAGACAGCCTCATTGAGGAAGAATGTAAAGGCATATAATCACTCGTCTTGTCATCATCTTTTTGCTTTACGACTTTTAAAGGTATTTATAGTAATATCTTATTAAATTATTTATAGTAATATCTTATTAAATAATGAAGATGATGCCTCAAACTTTTGTTGCTTGCGTATCTTTTTGGATGCAATCCCTCACGTAAAGCAGAAAAGCCGCAAATATATTTGTCTCCAAATATACATTTTTGCATATTGACGTGTTTTTTAAGAGACATCTCGCTCGTCACACCGATTTCGCAATGGACTCGTGAATGGCATAAGGGCAAAGTTCTCATGAAGTGCATAAAACTATAGGGCACGATCATCTTTACGCTTAATAAAAGAATACGCGAACGTTATCATACATGTTTTCAGCTCTCAATGTTATGACAAGCCGTTAGTCCGTGAGACGGTGAGGCATGCCTTGCTTGTATAGTTTTGACCCATACACTGTAATGTGCAAGCGACATGGTTTGGATTGTTTCAAAAGAAACAGGTTTGGAAATGAGAGAATCCCACGATATACAGGGTTTTAATTCAAGTTGAAGAGTGCTTAATGATAGTTATAAATCAATGTGATGTGGTTTTACGGTTTTCAAGAGCATTGCATTCTTGCAAATAACGATAATCATGTGTTGCTTCACATTTTTTAATGGGTTTTAATGGAGCAACGCTTTTATTTATAATAATAATTCATTGTTTTGTATGTTGAATAAGAGATTTTTATTGCGGTGGATTTTTTCATTTCAATTCTCTCTTATGTTGAAACAATCTCAATCATTTTCTTATACCTCACAAGTGGAGGGAGCTAGGGTAAAATACTTAAAGAAAATAAAAATGCCTCTCATGAATATTCTCAAATAGTCAGTTTTTTATAAACAGAGTTTTTATAAACGGGGGTTTTTATAAATATTGGGGATTGGTAATGCGTAGGGTGGTGTCTGATTGCTCTTTTTTTTTAAGTGTAAAGAAAGGGGATTTTAGGCAAGTTAATGCTTTTTGCGTTGTTTACTTATGCAATTATTAAAAAAATATCTCTAAATATTTTTAAATTTTTTCGCGATGGTATCTTTCCAATGAGATTTGTGAAGAGTATAAAATCTTTTGAGGATCAATAGGTTATTAAAAAAATGTGCGTTGGTATGATCATTTTCTTATGTTAGCAAAGTTGTTGACTTACGCGTTTGTTAAAAATCTCTCTTCATGCCCCTAAATTCATTTCATGAAAGCGTTGGTGAAGAGTGTGTAAAAATTTTCTATGAGACGTGAAAAATCACCAATAAAATCTCCGTGTTTTCAAAAAATAACGAATGGCTTTTTATATTTTTAAAAAAAAATTTAACACGTCTCATGTTTTTTATTTATTTTAGAGCTGAATATTCGATTTTTGTGTAAAAATATTTGCCAATGCATCCACGATACGTGAAAAATCAAGCGCTAATAAGAAGATGATGAATATAATCCACTTCGTATAGCGTGACATTATTTTTACACTTTTATAAGTCGTGATGATTTCTTGTAGGATTTCTTTTTCCTTTTCTGTAAGCTCTGTTTGTTTTTCTGTTTTTTTTCTAGCCATGTTTCCACCCGCACAAGCCTTCCCCTTGTTTGTTATGCTTTAAAATATCTCTTGCGAGATTTGAGCTGATGATATTAAGATCTTTTTTGTCTAAATAAATGGGCATCCAACCAACGCAAGAAAAAGGCTCATTTATTGTTTTTATCGCGCAACCAGTGAGTAAGAGCAGCGCGTACATCAGGATCACTTTTTTGATTAATTTCATTTTCCACCTCTAGCCGTGTTGTTGATGACTTTAGTGTTTTTTCTATTTGCTTTTGTTGTTCAATCTTTTTTCCAAGAGTGAAAACTTTTGCTAAAGCGATAAAAAAAGCGGTCAGAGCCGCTCCTGTTATCATCAGATTTTTTTTCATCCACCACATCATAAGCGCTGCTCCCGAAACCGTTTTGCCACAAAGAAGATGCCAGCACAGGCAGCTAAAACCATAATGGCTGCCAATGCCCATTGGATGGGACCATTGCCTGCCAATAAGCCTCCAAGTCCAGAAAAAGAACCAATAATCGGTGTAAGCGCTTCTGCTTTGAAAAATCCCATTGGTGCTTGCGTTTCTACGGTTTGGTAGTTAGGAGAAACATAAGCACCTTTTGCCCATAGTCCTGCTTCGGCTGCACGACGGTGCACTAAACCGTGAAGACGTTTTCCTCCTGCTTTGGTCCACTTTTGTAATTCAGCAGGGACGGCTTCATATTCGCCGTTATTGAGTTTTTTGAGCAGGGTCGAATTACAAAAAGCCGAAGCTCCTATATTATAGCAAAACGATACGAGCGCGGCGAATTGTTCATCCGTTAAGGAAACCGTCACATTTGTTTCAACAGTATTTTCAAATTGTCTTAAATCTTGAGAAAGAACTTCTTCTGCTTGTTTTTCAGTAATGATCATGCCCTTGTGAACGAACGGTTCGCCAGCAGCGCTGGTATGTCCATAGCCAATTGTCCATACCCCGATGGCATCTTTATAGGCGTTCAAACGCAATCCTTCCCATTGTTTAATGAGTGCAAGCCCTGCTGATGATATTTTTCTCATTTGCTTCTCCATAAAATAAAGCCTCACGTTAACGTGAGGCTGGTCGACATATTAAAAATGAAATTTTTCACTCTTCAAAAACAGAAGAGACGTTAAACTTCAATAAAATCAAAAGGTTAGTTGTAGCATCTTAAGGGATGGGATAATAGTTGGCCAAGTGGGATAATGGTTTGGCTGGTGTTTTCCGTTGAGAGATGTTGTTGGTTTTGAGACTTGGTGCTGGTTTGTTGATAGGGTCTTATTGGTGCCGGTTTTGTTGGTGCTGGTGAGGTTGGCGATTGTGTTGATGTACGCAATGGCATTACGGCCGGCATTACGGTTGTGTTAGCGGTGGCATGAGAGGTGTGGTTGGAGGGGGTGCACAATGATTTGTGTTAGCATTGGTGTTGGTGATTGCGGTTGTTTTGGCAGGGGTTGTGAGGGGGAGAGATGGGGAGAGCGGATGGTGTTGATTGTGAGGGATAAGAGAGCGGCTGTTTGCGGTTGTTTTGGCAAGTGGTACTGATGTGGAGGCGCTTGAGATAAAAGCGGACAACTCTTAGAAAAAAGCTACAGGAGGAGGCGGGTGCTTTTATTTAACATCTAAAACCATAAAATATTCTATGCATTCAGCCTTCTGTCTATTCAAATATGGATCATTGTTAAGAAGAGCTTTGGAATTTTGATACAATTTCAAAATTGACTGATTTTGATAGAACAGTTCTGTTTTGCCTTTTGTCTTTAAGAGGTCACGTTGCTTGTTGTTTACATCTTTAACTGCTTACAAACGGAAAAGAAGATTCGCTAACAACAAGCTATACCTCACTGTCAAGCAACAGAGCTTTACTCTTTATGGATATGAAAAAAGTCGCAATTACATCATCAGAGATTTGTATTCCGTCGCTCTTTTTCTATGTTGTGAAACAGAAACAGTTTTTCCTTCTGCTGAACTTAAGCTTCTTTCAAATCTCTCGGTTAGAGTTTCGCCTTTTTTGTTTACTTCTTCATGTGCTGCTTGTGGATTGGCTTTTAGATATTCCCCAAGACGTCTTCTCCCTTGTGTGTGTTTATAAAAAGTGGTTGGAAGATATGTATCTAACTTTTCAGCAGATAAAGGCGTATCTGGTTCACATAACACACCCTTAATATTATCTTTGTGCAGTCGTTCTAATTTTTGAGCTTCGGAATAAAGCTTTTTGGCGAGGCTTAAGCTGAACATTCCACATTCAGAGGAACTGCGTTGAATGTCCATTTCTGCCATGGCAAAAGAACAATTAGACAATTCATGCGCTTTAATGGCCAGTTGTGTCCTTAATGCTAGCACCGCTGATCTCATATTGTTAAGTGTTGTAGGTTCAAAAAATATCACGGACGTTTTGTCATCGATGGTTTGATGATCAATCACTGAAAAATGAATTCCTCTATCCTTTGTGTGAATGATAAATCTAGAAGATTGAATGCCGTTTTCGATGGCTTCTTTTAGTGCAAGGGCAAAGTCGTGAGATGATGCTACCAATTGAAGACGCATTTCAGGATATTTACGATTTGCTTGTTCTACCAAGGCTGGCATCAGTGTAAGATCTATGCTTGCATAATCAGCTGTGAACCAACGGCCAGTTGAGATGTCATCTTCTAAACGGGCAATGATATTTTTTAATTCCTCATGACTGAATGGGATATTTCTTTCTTTTTCGCTGCTGGGTTGTTCTGAATGTGCAGCAAGATTGTCTAATGATGCATTTGCCATTCCTAGTGTTTGTGAGGAATGAGGGAGAGAAGAATCTTGTGGCTTCATGATATTAGCCTCCATATTAATAATCAATGGACGGCATTATTTTCTTCAATTTTGGCTAAACAATGTTTTGAAAGAGAGCCTTTGCATTTTGAAAGATGAGGCGATGAGAGCATATTGTTGCCGTTTTCATATTATTATTCGTATATTGCTCATCATTTCTGAGATGTATTGCATCGATATTTTTATTGGGGTATTTTGTTAGAGCGTTTTATTGGGAGCCCTTATTGGATACTGCTTGTTTTGAAAATCTCAAAATTATAGGGCTGTTGGTGATGCAAATTGGATGATGCAGAAGAAAAACAGTCAGAGAAAGACGAAAGACACCTTCAAACAGGAGACTTCTGAAGATTGTCGCGAAACACACTGTTTGATAACAGTCTATAATAACTCAAACATCTGATGATGAAATCTGGGCACAAAAAACCCGTTACCGCACCTGTCATTAAATACGATTTTTCATATTCTGTCAACAGCAAAACGATTATTTTTTCCTTTTTTATTGTGGCAAAAATCTACAGAAAAAAGCTCATTCATTAGCTATGCAGCAAAATATGTTGTTTTAATGGGAAAGTTTTTGATGCGGCAAAAAACATTTTCTCCTTTGAGAAAGGAGGGGGCAAGATGAAGGGAGAGGAGAGAATTGTGGTTTTGAAATCCGTGGTATTTTATTAATGGAATTAGGAAGGCGGTGGTTGGCAGGTGTTGCGGGGGTAAAGCGGTAGGTGTTGGCGATTGGGGGTGTGCTGTCTGTCATATTAGCGGTGGCGTGATGAGTGGATGGTTACCGGTACAGTTGTTGATGAGGGAGGAGATTGTTGGTGGGGGCTTTTTCTTTCGTTTAAGGGATGATGCTTTTAATTTTGTAAAAAAATCAATGGGGTGTCTTAATGATGAGCTATTGATTTATAATGATGTTTTAGTCGTTATTGATCTTGAATGAGAAATCCAGATTATGCTGCAGTCAAAGCCATGTCTCTTGTTCGTCATAAGATCAGGAAAGCCGTATAGAATTGTACAAGAAAAGACGCACAATGACTATAATGAATTGTCTCAAGAGCTAAGGGGATATCGCGATATTGGGGGAAAAGTGGATGATGAGGGTTGTTTGTTACAATGGGAGGTGATGGGGAGGGGAGGTGATGGGGAGAGTGTTGCCGTTTGGAGAGGGGACAATATTTATCTTGCCTATGTCGTGAAATATGCTGTGAATTATTGTCCTTTGAGGCATGGGTAGATATATAGTTGAGGTATGGTGATAAGTCTCTTTGACAGGTTGAAGCGTTTTTTAAAGGGCGTGGTGGATATTTTAAAGCTTGTTTGTTGCGTGCTTTAAGCTCGTCAATCCCATGAATTTCTATGAAAGGCAAGTCCAGTGGATTTCAAGTGTAATTTGCCAAGAAGGATTGTCTCTTTACAACGGAGCTGGTTACAAAGAGGCATGTTACAAAGGGGGTTTTGGAATCTTTATCCTGTGAGGGAGAGGAAACGATGGGTGTTTTTAGCCAATGCTCTTTTTGCTAGAATAGTCAAGATGTTTATAAAGGGCATCAAGAATAATACGCAACGAACCAACAAGAGTAGGCAGCGGTTGATCTTCTATAACAAGATATTGTAATGCTGCATGAAAGTTGTGTTGACGATGCAAATATTGTGCTTCTTTAATCGCTTCTTGCATATCTTCATAGTGTTTCGTCGCTCTTTGAACCCATTGCTTTTTTGTTGTCTCATCTGATGCGCTGTGCGTAAAACCATCGTAATAGCCATTTGGTAAGCCTTTTGCACATAAATAGTCGTTTCTGATTTGCAAGTATCGTTGCGCCGTATCATATTGCTCTTTACTGATGCCTGATGAATCCCCTTTATAGCCAAGCAAACAAAGACGCCCAATATAGGTCCCGACAAGCGGATTTTTCGCTTCTTCGAGGCTTAAACCAAAGTGTTTTGCACGCATTTCAATCGCAGATTGAAGCGCAGATTCGCTGGGGCTTTGGGCACGTGAAATACGGCCATTGGGCTCTCTGAGTTTGCCTGTTATTCTCGGTCTACCGCGTTTTTTACGTATTTTCATGAACTTAACCATTTAAATGAAAAATAAACTGTCTGTTGATGGGGGACAGTGATGTAAAAAGCACTTTGAGCAAATACTGGGGGGGGAGCAAATACTGGGTGGGCAAATACTGGGGGAATATGAGCTGTTGCAGATCAAAGGAGAAACGGATACTAAAGGCGTCTTTCAGCACAAAGAACAGCAACGGGGTGGGGCGAAAAAATCATCTTTAAGGTGTTTCTTGCCATTTTTATCTTACCCCTATCAGTCTTATTTCTCGCCCCTATCATGCTTATTTTTTCATGGATAGCGGCTTATTTGCTTTCTAAAGATTTCTCAACTGCTCTGGAACAGTTGAAAAGAAACTTTTGTCACATGTGAATAAATAAACAAGAATGATGTTTTATGGGTATGGCGTCGTCTTTCTAATAGGAAGTCTTTTCTAATAGGATTATTGCCTTCTTTCTCATGAGCGCTTTGTGGAAACTTTTCAGTTTCACCTTTGAAAAGTCATTGTTTTTATTATTCGTGGATTTTTATCATGCGTTGAGCTTTGTTTTTGGGAGGCATATTGGGTTTTCTTATTGGGCGCTGTACCAAGATGTCTGATGTAGATTAAGCTGTGAAACATATCTTTATCCTTTATAGAGGATTTTATCTTTTTTTTGAGCGGCACAGAGCTTAAAAAACAAACTTTTCAATGTCCTTATAATAGCATAAGATCCTTATCTTTTCAAGTAAAATATGGTTCATCAGTTCAAAATAACAAAATAAACTGTGGAAGGTCAAGCGATTTAGAGTTATCGTTTATGGAGGATATTTTTCATTTTTGCTGTTTTAATGGATTTCATCATAAAAAAGGGAGGTGGTCACTTAAAATGATTAAATGACGGGATGCAATATTCAAAGAAGCTTTATAAGCGGCAGGTAACTTGATAAAAGAGGCGTTTATTAAGAGATGCTTTTATAAAGGTGGGGGCTATGAGGTGTAAGACATTTCTTTTTTAATTTTAAAATAGGGACTTTTTTAATCAAAAAATTTTAAAATGAGAATTGAAAAATTTCAAAGCTGCTGTAGGCGCATTTTAGATAATCGGTTGTTTGGTTTGGTCTGTGGGGCGTGCTTATTGCTTCACGCTTTTGTTTATCGCGTTCTTGTTTATCATATTCTGGGGGCACATCTCTTACGTCATACACAATGCCTCAAACGGAATATACTTATTGCGGCATATTCACGCGCTTGTTTTTAAGAGACATCTCTTACATGTGCTCGAGCCCATTTCACGACGGTGGCTTAAGAAGGGTATCATGGTAAAGCTTTCATGATAATATAACTTTATTGAATATCATCATTTTTAGGCTTCATAAAAGCGTAAGCTGGTATCATCGCATACTTTGCCAATCCCAATATGTATTTACAAGCTCTTGGCATTTGAGACGGTTTATAAGAGGCATTTTCATTGTACAATTTCACTCCGTATGGCTCCCCCACTTTTTACGTACAAGCAAATAAATTTGATTGATTCAACAGGGGGTA
Organism: Bartonella sp. MR168JLCBS; assembly: GCF_042194175.1. Lineage (NCBI taxonomy): Bacteria > Pseudomonadati > Pseudomonadota > Alphaproteobacteria > Hyphomicrobiales > Bartonellaceae > Bartonella > Bartonella sp. MR168JLCBS. The sequence continues at coordinate 479,099 of NZ_JBHIMP010000001.1, forward strand.
GATTTGAAATGAGAGAATCTTACAGCATTTGGGATGTGTTGATTATCAAGACACGAAGCGCTTGTGAAAATGTTTTTTATCTTGTTATGCCATAAAATACTGTCATTTGAGGCGGGGATGGGAAGGCTTATGAGGTATTACAACATTTGACGCATTAAGTGTTAAAAATTAGGTGCCAATGTTAAGGAAGGACTTTTGTTAAGGAAGGAAGTTGTCCGTAGAGCGCTTTATGCAAGTGGAGCCCATAAAGTGCTCAGCAGGTAGAGTGCACTTAAGAGCAATGGGATTGTTTACAAACTGAGGTGGGTTTTAAAATCTTTATTCTTTGAGGCGAGCAAGGAATATCATCATCCTTTGTTTCATATATACTCGGCTTCATTTAAGCGGTGAAAACACTGTCGTTTATGGTGGGTATGTCAGTTTTCCACATGGGATGTTTTTTAGATTAAATATTTGTTGGATTTTTGTAAAACGGTGTCTTTTAGGGGTATGTGATCGATAAAGGGAGGAAAAGGGGAATTTTGGCTTGTAAGCGCGTCATGTATAAGCGCGTATAGGGACTAAGTGAATAAAATATTTAGAGGGTATTATAGTGCTTGCTTTACTCTGAGAAGAGTGCTAAGCGAATTTACCGCGCTGGTGGCGTGCTATCAAATATTGAAGAGTGGGAATTTTAGAAGTGGGGGGAGTATCCGTATGATCGAAGATAAATCACAACACCAATCTACCCGTAAGGGAGATAAGGCTTTTGTATCGAAGCCAGTGTTGGATCAGTGTGCGGTTTTCAAAAAATGGATGGCTCTCTCAACAGGCGATTATATCATCATTTGTTGTTTGGCTATCCTCTTGTTGATGCTTTTTTCCGCGTCTGCCTATATGAGCCCTTTGGAATTTTTTCACATTATGTCCAAAGAACAGTTCCAAGCACTGGGACAAATGAAACAAGAAGATTTTCAAGAAATGAGTCAGAGTTTTATACAGATTCCTGCGATCGAATTTCTTCGTAACTTCGGGTGGAATAGTGTTTGGGCTTTTTTATGTCTCTTACCGCAAATGATTTTTGGCGTTCTTTTTGGGTTGTTTCCACTCTTTTCTATTTTTAACGCCATTTCTAAACGGGATGTGAAGGAAATGATGAAGCTGTGGGAAACATTGCCAGAGCAGCAACAGCTAAACAACCAATCTCTCAACAAAATATGATAGGGGGGAAAAGTGATCACTTCTGTAATGCCTCTTTTAATAACTACATTATTGATCTCCTTAGGGATAACTATCTTTATTTATTCTGCGTGGAGCATGATACTCTTTTCTACTGTGAAGATCATCTTGGCCATTTATTATTCTTTGATAAAACGGGCAGTACTGTTATGTAAGATGCGAAGGAAATTAAAAAAGGGTGCAGCGCAGAATTTAGGGCATTATCAAACAGAAAGTAGGGGACAGAATACAATTCTTGCAACACAGTTCCGTGCTTTTTCTTTTCAAGAATCTTTGCTTCTCTCAAAAAAAGATTATAGAATAATCTCTTGGATGGCTTTCATTCCGACTGCGCTTTTCATATGTGCTACGCTTTTTTTGTCCTTTATTGCACGATATGCGACTGTTTCACACAATGATCCGTTGTTTTTTTTGTTATTGATTGTTGCGCTGCCGCTTTTGTTTATTTTGGTCTGTAGTGCCCTCACTTTGCCTGTCATTTTAATTCTCCATAGTTTCCTTCATTATGGCGTGAAAAAAACAGCAAAGAGATTAGAAACATTTGTTTGAGAAGAGAATGAAAATGATAATTTCACATCAATGTGATAGGGGGAAAAAGTGAGCATTATAATACTACAACATTTGGCTTTTTTAGGGGGCATCATCATTGCCCTTTTAATGTTTATGGTCATGATCAGGCTTCCTTACTTGTTCATCAAGCATATGAGGTTATCTTTTAAACTCGCTCAAGACGTGAAAAAGAGTACGACGCAACAAAAGCAAGCCATACAACAATTGCGCAACGATCTGGGAGAAATGAAAAGACACAATCTCGCGCATAAGACACTTGATGCGAAAATACGCTTTCTTAACTTTAAAGAATCTCTGCCTCTTTATTCAAAAGAATGTAAAATAATTCTTTTTATTTTTATCCTCTTTACCGTTTTGCAATTTGCTTTCTCTATCGTACATTTGGTATGGTGGAAGGATAGTATGGTCAGTTTTATAATACCGAGGTTTTCAATAGGTCGCATTATTTATGGCCTTCTATGGTTAGGGATTCTTCTCTTTTCTCCGATCATTGGGATGATGTGCATAAAATTAACGAGAAAATTGAACAAAACGCTTCAGCAATTGGAAGAAGCGATAAAACAACGCGATCAGGCAATCCGTATGCAGAATGTGGTAGGGGGACAAAATGACGAGTAGTCTTATAACATTAATAGCCATTTATTTCCTGTCCTTTACGCTCTTAAATGTTTTAATATGGGTGCCGATTTTTATCATTTATTACCTGTTTATCAAGCGTGCGCGGTTGTATTGCCGCGTGAAAAAGGAACTGAAACGCGTGCTGAATGAACGCGATATTGCCTTAAAACAGATCTCCCAAAAATAAAAAACAGCAGAATGTTTGATAAAAAACAGCTTTCTCTTGTTTGGCAAGACTATAAAAAAATATTCTATATTTCTACGATCATAGTGATAGCTCCAATAGTTATAACTGCTATCGTTAAGCTATGGAGGGGAAAGGGCTTTATTTCTTTTGTCGTATTCAAGCCACTGGTATGGATGCTTGCCTGCGCTTTTTTATTCTTACCGATTGTTTTTATTATGCTTTTTATTGTAACCCGTCAGTTGAAGAAAATGGTGCGGCAATTGGAAGAAGAGGTTGAGCAGAAAAAAGTTCCAGTCATCCTATACGATGTGAATGAGGGAAAAGTGAACGAGGGAAAAAGTGAAGAGAGGCTTTTGTTGCCATAAGCCTTGCTTTTGATTTGTTCATTAAGGTGCATGGGGGACACTTCTCGTTTTATGCTTTTTTATATTTGTGTCGTGTTTTTGAGAAAAATTGAGGCTCTTGTTTGAGCGGAGCTTTTGTTTGAGTGGTGCTCTTGCTTGAGTTGGTGCTTTTGCTTGAGTGCTGAGGGGGAAGTGAAGAGGGGCTGCTCTTGGGTTTCACTTGCTGTTTCTGTTCTCTTAAAGAGAGAAAATCTTGTAACTTATTTTCTTTTTTATCAAGCATAAAAATGTGTTTTACCAAGCGATATTGAGAGCGAAAAATCTATACTTAAAGCAAAAGATATTCTGGTGTTTGGGGCAGAAAAATCCATTTTCGAGAAACTGAAGAGGCAAGGCGCATAAAGAAGGCGCGCCAAAAGCTCAAGTTTTTAATTAAGACGTTTTTCCCCATGGAAAGTGCAACAGTGCTTTTAAAGAGCTTGGGTTGGAGGAGAGAAATTGAAAGAAAAGGGGGACACTTATTTATTTACGAGACTGCGAGGGGCAGTTTCTCTTTCTGGATGAAAAAGGTTTTGTGCAATTTGATTATGGAATTGTGGGAGGTGCTGGTATACATGCTGCAGCTTGCCAAATAATTAATCCTTATTATTTTGGGGCTTTGCCAGATTTATAACTGGACTTTGAAGCAAAGGGGTGGATTTTAAGGCAAAGGGATTGAAAATTTTTGAGGAAAAGGTAAGCGCCCAGTGATTACACCGTGTGCTTGAGGAAGCTTTAGATAAGGGCGATGGGAGCTGTTGATCTTGGCAGTGTGCTTGGCTTTCAAAATGGGGGCATCGCCTTGGAAAAAGGAAATAATGATATCTCTCAAGGGACTTCTTCTTTGCTGTGCTACTTTGGGGCTTTGGTATTGAGGGCTGATGTTAAAATTTTACACTCTTCTCACAAAAGCTTTATGGAAGATGAAAGTTTGGGCTTTGAAAAAAATATCAAAAAAGTCCATTTGGGCGGCTTTTTTGGTGGTTCAAATCGTCATAAAGACAAAGCAATTTCGTTACGATTTTCTTGCACCAGTTTGCTTCTTTTTTGGAAAGCAGCTTATCTTCCTGAAAATAAAAAGAGCAGTGATTAGAATTTTAGAGCCTCAGACTCAAATTTGTGCAATAGAAGAAGATATTCTTATGAAAGTTTAATCGACGAGAAAAGAGAAGCCTTAGGACTGCAGGGGATACACTGTCGTGATGAAAACATGATGTTTGAAGTTGATGGAAAAAAATGCAACCCTGATATTGTTTTCATAAAAGATGAGGGATACAAGCGCTTGATATTGATGAACCCTCATTCATTGTGAGGACGAAAGCTTCGGTTCATGAAAATGGCTTAAAAATTGAGACAAATGAGGGATAAAAAATGAGGGGCAATGGAAAAAATGCAATATTGGATGAAGAACCACGGTCGTTTTCGCTTGAAGAAGCGTTTTTGACAAGCAAAAATTATAAAATCATCTTTTGCATTGCTTTCATTATTAGCGCTTTTAAAGTGGCACTCTTTATATTTTTTGAGTGGGATTTGACAGAGTGGTGGAATTATATCCTGTTCATTTTAACATTAATATTGGTTTTTATATCAGTGCTTCTTTTTGTGTTTATTCCTGTTGCCTTTGTGGTCCGTATCATTTTTACGCGTTTGTTGAAAAAAAAGATCGATAAGTTGGATCAAGCAATTTGGCAGCGAAGAAAAACCGCTTCTCAACAAAACAGTGCATGAAGGGAGGGCAGAAAATGAATACTGGCCTTTATATATTCTCATGCGTTGTAGGAGCACTTCTATTCGTGCGATGTTTGAGGTTGATGGAAAAAATGCATCCCTGATATTGTCTTTATAAAAGATGAAGGATACAAGCGCTTGATATTGATGAATTGAATTCATTGTGAGGACGAAAGCTTCGGTTCATGAAAATAGCTTAAAAATTGAAACAAATGAGGGATAAAAAATGAGGGGCAATGGAAAAAATGCACTATTGGACGAAGAACCACGGTCTTTTTCGCTTGAAGAAGCGTTTTTGACAAGCAAAAATTATAAAGTCATCTTTTGTATTGCTTTCATTGTGGTAACTTTGAGAATGGTTCTCTTCGTACTAATGTGGCGTGAGTGGAAAGGGAATGTCATAGCAGCTCTCTTTTCTATTGGGGAGTTTATATTAGATTTAACTTTTGTGCTCATTCCTGTTGCCTTTGTGGTCCGTATCATCTTTACGCGTTTGTTGAAAAAAAAGATCGATAAGTTGGAGCAAACAATCTGGAAGCGGGTAGCTGCTACGTATCGACAAAAAAGTGAATAAGGGGTGGGGAAAATGATAGATATTAAAATGATAGATATTATTGTTATATTCTCGTGGGGTGCGGGCTTGACGCTTTTCACGCTGCTTTCTGCTGTAGTCATGATGTTTATTTGGGCATTGTATTATTCTACTTTCAAGCGGGTGAGACTGTATTGCCAAGTGACAAAAGAATTAAGACGCGTGCTTAAACAACCTGTCGCTTTTGAGCCGTCCAGTGGGGAAATGCCGATGATTAAGCCGTTATCTGAGGTAAAAGAGTTCAAAGAGTTTTCTCTTTCTGATGAGGAAATCTTAACGATGGAAAGTGCAACGGCGCTTTTAAAGAGTTTGGGATGGAGGGTGGAAATTGAAGGAAAAGGAGATCATTTGGCCACCTATTATTTACCAGATCGTGAAGTGCAGTTTCTTTATAATGCTGAGAAGGGGTATCCGCAATTTGATCGTGCAATTGTGGTGGGCTTCTGGTATCCATGCGGCGGCTTGCCAAACGATAGACCCTTATAATTCTGGAGGCTTGATTGCTCTTGACTTGAGTTTTGATGTGAAGGGGTTGGAAATTTTTGAAGAAAAGGTAAGCGCCAAGCGTTTACGTCGTGCACTCGAGAAAGCTTTAGAAAAGGCAATGACTGAGGTTGATCTTGGCAAGATGCTTCACTCTCAATATCGCATCCTTCCTTGGGAAAACAAAATTGTAGTTCCTCAATTGACTCCTTATTCGCTGCGCTATCTTGCAGCTCTGGCTTTGATGGGCGATGTTGAAACCTTACACGCTTATCACAAAAGCTTTCTGGAAGGTGAGAGACTGGGCTTTGAAACAAGCATCGAAGAGGAGCATCTGGAACGCGCGATGATAATCGCTAAGGCGGTAGAAAAAACAAAGCAATCCAGTTACGATTTACTTAAACATGCGGCAAAGGATTTTTCCATGGAGGTGGAGAGCTATGAATATTTTAGAGCTACAGATCCCAGTTTGTGCAATAGAAGAAGAGATTCTTATGAAAAATTGATCGAGGAAAAAAGAGAAGAATTAAGACAACAGGGATATTTCGTTTACGAAAAGGACGCGATTTGTAAGGTTGATGGAAAAAACTATCGTCCCGATATTCTTTACATAAAGGATGGGGAGTTAGAATATATGGATGTAGAAATTAGGATTGATGAAAAAATTTATTGAGAAAAATAAAGAGTTTAGATAAATTAAAAAGAGCTTAAACCTAAAAATAATGCGTAAAACACGCGAAGTGTAAAAGCAGAGGGGAACAATGTAGGAGAAAAAAGCAACATTTGAAGTGTCTTTCTTTTTATTCAAAAAATTTACGGTGTCTTCAGTGGAAAGGCGTAAAGGGGTGGGGAGTTGTGAAATAATAGGGCGCTGCTTTTTCACTATGTTTTGCACATGTCTTATCATGATGGCTTTAGAAGTTCCTGCTGGTGCAAAATCTCTGGTACAGCCGTTGCAATGGATAAAATGGGAAGGAATTGGTTATCTTATTTTTCTCTTACCGGTGTTGATTTGGTTTTGTCTTCTCACTCCTCTTCCGATCCTTTGGGGGGTTGATCGTTTTAAAGAGCGCAGATTGGAAAAAATAAAGAAAAAACTAAAAGAAAAAATAAAGCAGCAAGAGATTAATCAATGAGACTATAGCTATGCAGGGTGAGATCGCGCTTTTTATTTTGTTTCTGCCGTTTGGATATTTTCTTCTAAATGCAGTTACAGTTTTTGCCATTTTCGTGAATATGATTATTGTGGCGCCTTATTATTCTTTAATCAAGCGTTTGAGGCTCTATTACAGAGTGAAAAAACAAAGACGTTTGATGAAAGAACATCCACAGCGTTTTGGTTTCTTTGAAAAAAGCGGAAAAGAGAAAGAGAGAGTGCAGCAAAACTTAGAACTAGAAACACAGATAAGTTCCCATTCGTTAAAAAAATGGCTCGCTTTTTCACGCAAAGATTATATCCTCCACGCATGCCTCTCTTTCATCATTATGTTTTTCAAAGCTTATGTCTATGTGATTTACTGTAAAGGGATAGCTATAGCTGCTGAGATAGATGAGAGCAGATTTGAATATATTGCCATTCTCTCGTTTTTCTGGTTTTTTTTATCTGTATCTATTTTTGCAACGATCCCTGTTATTGTGATCCTTCGTGAAATTTTAACTTCTCGGTTGAAAAAGAAAATTCAGCAATTGGAAGAAGTGACTGAAGCAACCCAATAAATCAATTTATACCACACAAATCAATTTATAAAGAGAAGGGGATAAAATGCATTACGAAATGGCGGCAGCTTGGACGGTGGTTTTGATCATTCTGCTGGGGGGTGTTTTTGATTTTTTCTTAACAATACCCATTGTGGCACTGTATATTTCTTTTATAAAGCGTTTGATATCGTATTACAAGGTTACGCGGCAATTAAATGCAGCGCTGAAAAAGCGCATGTAGTGCTCATGTCATGGGGGGAGGTATGAGTTTTAGATCATCCCATTGCTTCACGGCTTGGGAGGAGGGCATGGATTATTTTTCTCATTTTACGCTGATCTCTGTTTGAAAATGGCTGATGCCAATTAATAGGCTTGTAATAGGCTTTGGCTGTTTATCAGAAGATTTCCTGTTTTCTGTGAATTTGCAAAATCGTAAAAACGTGGAACTGTAAAGTCTAGGATGTGTGGTTGATCAAGAGTTGTGAGGGTTGTGGGGCGGTTGAGGAGAAGAGGGGGGCAATGAAGGCGTAAAGGTTGGATTGTGAAATGCGTCATTGGAATAAGGTCATTGGAATAAGGGAGTTTGGTGAAAAGGGCTGATGCCAATTAATAGGCTGGTGATAGGCTTCAATGGGGTTGTTTATCGGAGGTTTGCTTGTTTTCTGTGAATTTGCAAAATCGTAAAAACGTGGAACTGTAAAGGCTAGGATTTGTGGTTGATCAAGAGCCGTGAGGGTTGTGGGGCGGTTGGGGAGAAGAGGGTGCCAATGGAGGCGTAAAGGTTGGATTGTGAAATGCGTTAAATTTGAGAGAAGGTTTTCGTATCTTTGGTATATCTTGTATATGATCAGTGGGTTTTATTTATAAGGCTTTAAATTTAGCTCAATCCACCACTTGTTTTTTGAGTTTAATGGCTTGAAAGTTGACGGTTTTTTATTTTACGTTTTCTTATCGGTTTTTTTTCGGTTTATTGCGATACTTTTTTATTATGCTTAGCATTGAGGGTGCTTTTTGTATGCTGGCTGTAAGGGTGTCTAATTTTCATTCGGTTCTGATATGGTGTTTGTTATAATATATCATCCCATGACGTCATAAAATTCTGTTTTGATATAAGCTTTCTTGGTACGTTTAAGTGTTGTTTTAAGGAGCGCGTTGAAATTTCTTTAAAAAAGCTTGTCGAGTATGAGTATTACGGGAAGACTATGAGCGGGAAATCAACTCGAACCTGCTAAAATTTGAACTGTTGAAAGAGAAGTTTTTTGTGGGAACCTTACGTCCCGTAGAAATCGTTGTTCTTTGAGGTGTGGGAAGAAAGGTCAGCTTTAAAATAGACAAAAAATTCTAAACACAATTTGCTGTTTTAAGTTTTATGCCATGACGCCTTATAACATAACGCCCCATAAGATTATGCTGTCTAAGTCCCGTGAGAAGGGAATAAGCCCGTGTGAAGATCATAAACTGTCAGAGGGGGATAAGCCCGTGTGAGAAGGGTAAAAACGTTTGGTTTTGGGGCTGTTGATATAAGGATGCTGTTTGAGAGGCGCAGGGAGGGGGATTGTTCGTTCGCAAAGCCTATGATGTAAAGAGTATGGGGGGACTCAAGAGGATGTTCGGGTATGGATAGAGATTGAAGGGGCACGGCTTCTTTGAAAAGCATAGGTATTGATCATAAGTTTTGTTTATTCATATGATTTTTTATGGCTTCCAGTATCTGTTGGCTTATCTCCTGATGAGTCAGCCATCGTGAACCTTTTGGGGTTGTTTTTTGTCCTAATTGAATGGGGATGAAATCAACCTTGTTTTTGCGCGCGCACTCGAGAATCATTTGATCATGAGTGTTGGAACCAAAAATATGAAGAATACATGGTGGTGTAGGCAAAAGAGCTAACTGCTCAATTAATGCGCAAGAAAATGCATGGGCAGGCGAATGAATCCATAATATGCAATATTTTAGATCATGCCATTGCTTCACAGCTTCTAAAAATTGTGCCTTTGATGTCGCACAATCATAATCCAACGGCACGCACAACTGTTTGTTGTGCAATGCCTCAAGCTGGACTTTATGAGAAAAAAAGCGTGCAGCAATAATCACTTCTTGCGGCTCGAGTGATTGACACAAAGGGGCAAGCATCCCTGTGCCCCCTACCACTAAATAACGATAGTGCGCACCCTTTTTTTTCATCCCCCCTCCCTTTTTGCTTTAAATCACACTTCGGTGCTTTAAAAATGTACACATTTCATCAGCAAGCCTTTCACAACGTGTTTGTATCTCTTCACTGATAACTTTCCAAGTACGACCGTCATCATCTGAGGAAAAATCTTCGGGGGAAGAGGCGATTTGACATTGGAGTGCATAACCATAAAGCGTGCTCACCACCGGCAATAAATGCTCACACGGTTGTGCGCATTTTTGGGCGGTACTCCCATGAGAGATAAGCCCAACAGGTTTATTTAAAAAGGCATTATAAGCTAAATTATCAAGAGCATTCTTTAAAACACCCGAATAAGACCCTTGATAAACGGGGCTTGCTAGAATAACGCCATCAGCCTCTGCAATGGTTTTTACAAACTGGCGAACCGCAGCACTTGGATTAGCCTCAACCTGCTGATGATAATCTGGATCTGTCATCGGTAAGGGCTGTTCACGCAAATCAACCCAATGAAGTGATGCACCCCGCTTCATGAGGCAATCTGCTAAATAACTGGCTAAAGTTCTTGTTAATGAAGGTTGACGCACAGACCCCAAAATAATTGCTATATTCAATAGGATTCTCCTTTATCTTTTCCAGAAAAGCCTATAACGCAAGGCTTAAAAAGAATTGTGAGTGAAATGACGCGTATCATTATGCTGTTTATAAAGAGCAGTTGTGATGATACCGCATAGTTATAGAATCAGTCCATGCTAACAAGATTGTTGACAAAACAACACCTCAAACTTGAAGAGAATGTTAGTGCTTTCATTAATATTAAAACACTTGATCTCAAAAGTAGCGGCTGTCTTATTGTTTTAAAAGCGTTTTTTATGAATATATTCTTAGCTATTGGCTTGCAAGATTCCCAATGAAAAAAGGAAGATATCGCCATATTTTGATTTATAATGATCATTGATCCTTTTTGATTGGAATAAGAGAGTTGTAAGATTTTCTTATTTCAAATGCTTTTATTGCGCGATCATTTGCGTATCAATGGAAGTTCCTTTTTTCATATCTTAAGTGGGGGGCGGAAAACAATTGAGAAAAGAATAAAAATGCTTCTATTTTTATCAAGTTATAAGGGCTATCGTAGAAGCTAGATATGGCTGTTGTAGGAGCAGGGCAGGCTTTGTCGTAGGGGGAAGCCCCCTTAGGGTAAGGCTATCGTAGAGGCAGCAGCGGGCGGGCGTATGTGAATGGCGCCGGATTACACTTTTTATTGAAACAATGGTGGTGATAGATTTTATCGTAAGGGGATATATTCATGAGGGCGCTATTGTTATTTCCTTCATGGGTGCTGTTCATGAAATGGGGTGGACGCGCGTTGGTTTGGAAGTGTTGAGAGATGCTTCTTTAAAACAAGCACGTGAATTGGCAAAATTGAAGTATTGGCAACATAAATATGCAATACGAGTGTTCTCTGGAGGTGTTCTGTTTGACGACAATGGACGGAATTTTACTTGAGAGATTGTTCGTGTCCTTATAAAAGTCAAGGACAAACAGTTGTATAAAAAGGAAGAGCAAATGAAGGGGGAAAATTCCACATTTTATAACAAACTGTGCTCTGTTGTTTTTGGAAAATCATCTCGTTCTTATAAAGACCATATTATCATTTGTCTTATTTCTATCCTTATTGGGATAGGTCATAAAGCTCTTTTGATCCCATTAGAATCCGAGTGGTCGTTGAGTGTATCGCAGGATAGCGCTCTTTTGGCGCTCTTTGTGCTGCGTGAAGTTATCATGGTGTGTGTTGTTGCCTTGATGCCTGTTTTATTGGTGCTTTATCTCATCTTAACGTATTTGTTGAAAAAAAAGATTCAGCAGTTAGAAGAGGCTATCCAGCAACGGGGTCACACAACCGATCAACAAAATAATCCAGTAAAAAAGGATAGAGAAAAAATAAGCAGTTTTTTTATCGCATACCTTTGGTTGATATTTCTGCTGGAAGTCTTTTTTCCTGCGGGTGTTGTCATGATCATTTTGGAATTTTATTATTTTGTTTTCAAGCGCGTGAGAACGTATCGTAGAGTAAAACGGGAATTAAAACGCGTAAGAAAAGAGCGCGACAAGGCGCTTGCGTAACTATCGTGAGGGGAAGAGGCAATGTTTGGAAGCTCGTGACACAAGAATAGGGGATGAATGGTTGAAGAATCATCAGGCAAAGAGGCTAGCCTATTTTCGTTTGTAATGAGGAGGATGCTCTTAATCATTTGGAAGAGCAATAGCGCTTTTAGAAAGTCGGGTTTTTTTGTTGAAAATAAGGGAAGTGCCATGCATCGCACTTTTAGTGCTTCTTAAAAGAGCGAGCATGAGAAAAAAAAATGCGTTTTTCATAAAAAAAAGGAAGAGCAATGAAGGGGAAAAATTCAGCATTTTATAATGGACTGCGCCATTTTTTCGAAAAAAGTGTTTTTTCTGAGCGAGAGTATGTTGTCATTTGTTTCCTCTCCCTCATTATTGAGCTATGGAACAGGATTTTCTTTCTTGAGCTGTGGAACAGGATTCTCTCTCTCTCATCCTTGGATAGCAAAGAGTACAGCATTTTCTCTCTTGAGCTGTGGAACAAGATTTTCTTTCTCTCATCCTTGGGTAGCAATGGAGAACGGACAGGGTGGTGGGGTACACCTCTTTTTCTCTCTCTGTGTGCGTTTTGGCAAGTTATTACAGTGTGTGTTTGGGTCTTGTTCCCAGTTATGTTGATACTCTGCATCATATTGTGGTGTTTGTTGGTAAAAAATACTCGAAAATTGAAAGAAATAAACCAGCAACGGGGTAAAATAACCGATCAAAAGGATCGATATAAAGAAAAAGTGAGGTGGAAAATGGACAATATTCTTGTCGGGATATTTGGTCTCGTGCTTATATTCGTGACATTTTGGGTTGCTTTTATTCCCGTGATGATTTTGGAACTTTATTATGGTGTCTTTAAGCAGGTGAGAACGTATCGCTGTTTAAGAAAAGAACTGAAAAACGTCTTGCAAGAACAGGATACAGCGCTTGAGAAGTCATGAGAGGGAAAAAATAATGAAGAAATTATGAGAGATTCAGCCTTTATAGGGATTGCTCTCTATACCATTTTGCCTCTGATATGTTTTGGTGCTCTTTCATGGGTTGTCCGTAAACATTGCTCTAAGGAGCAGTGCTGAGGATGGCATTGAGGGGAAGAAAAGCCGATTATGGACCATTGTTGATTAAAGGGAATGAGAGCCCATGGGGTTTAGAGCCTAGAGTGAGCGTTTGGGACTTACTTCATCGTTTGAAATGTGAGGAAGGGAACGGTTTTTCTAGCAGGTGATCGCGGTATATGGGGTGTTTTCGTATTTTTAGGTGCCTTGTTCATTCAAGCTTTGAAATGAATCCTATTGAAGTGGGGATGCAGGGTCATTTTCTTGAAAATAGGAGAATTTTTTGGAAAAAAGCTGAATTGTGGCTATCGGTTACAGATTGGCGCGGTTTGAAAATCTTCACTGTTTGAGGTGTGAGGAAGGTAAGGGGGTAGTGTGGTGCCACGAATATTATTATTTTTATTATGACGCAAACCATAATGGTCTGTGTACTTGTCTTGATTCCAGTGATATTTGGGTTTTGCATCATCATAATGCGTAAATTGGAAAAAAAGATCTAGAAACGAGAAGAGGCAATCTCTGTGTGATAGCAAATAAGCTCTCTGTCGCATGGGTCTTTTCAAAGAGTGAGAGGGGAATACATGAAGGAGCAAAATTGGGCATCAGAGCAAGAAACGCATAAAAGAGCGCATTCTTTTTCGCTCCAGCAAGCGTTGCTTTCAGCAAAGGATTATAAAATTATCTTTGCTATTGCTGTTATCATTATCATCTGGAGAATGGTTCTAGAAATACCAGATGTATTAAATTGGCAGCTGACAGGGTGGCAATATGTTGTGCATGCCGTTCTCTTTAAAACAACGCTCGTCATAACGGTCTGTGTCATTATTTTTATTCCGGTTATGTTACGGCTTCGCACTAAAGTGACGGGTGACTTGTACAAAAATATTCAGAAACTAGAAGAAGCAATCTCTGTAGGAGAGCACATAAGCTCTCTGTCGCACGGGCTTTGTAAAGACTGAGAGGGGAAAAATGAACAGTGATCCTATAGCCGTATTTCTATTAGATCCCGAGTTCTGGGTATTTATTGTTATTTGCATGATCATTATCATGCTTGTTTTAGCTCTTTATACCTCTGTCTTCAAACGGATGAAAATGAATTTCCAAGTGAAAGGCGAGCTGGAAAGAGTGCTTAAAGAAAATGATCTTGCAACGCAGCAGTTTTGGAAAGATGAAGCCGTGGTGCAGGAGAGGCGTTTGCAACTAAAGGAAAAAGAGTTCTCTGCCGATTATGATGATGATGAAATTCTCACGATAGAAAGTGCAACGGCGCTTTTAAAGAGTTTGGGATGGAGGGTGGAAATCGAGGGAAAAGGAGATTATTTGGCAACTCTCTTTTTACCAGATCGCGAAGTGCAGTTTCTCTATAATGAGAAACGAGTGGAAGAATTTTCGCCCTTTGATCGCGGACTTTTAATTATGAGCGGTATTTTCGCTGCGGCTTGTCAGACGATTAATCCTCATAATTCTGGGGTTTTGCCAACAGTATTTATGAATTTTGTATCCAATGGATTGGAAATTTTTGAAGAAAAAGTGAGCGCCCAGCTTTTAAAGAAAACTCTCGATAAAACTTTAAAATGGACAATGGAAGATGATTCTTTGCATGAAATGTTTCGCTCTCAATATAGTCTTCCTCCTTGGGAAAAAGACTCTTTATCTTGGGCACCGGATGATGAAGTAGAGTTCGCACCTTATGCTTTGCTGCATCTTGCAGCTCTTGCCTTGCTGGGCGATGTTGAGACTTTAGCTTCTTATGATGAAAGTTTTACGGCAGGGGAAAAGCTTGGCTTTGATGAAACCATTGAAAAAGTCCATTTGGAACGCGCGATGGTGATCGCTCAAGAAGTGAAAAGGGAAGGAAAGTTCAGTTACGATCTGCTGGAACGGGTTGCTGAGAAGTGGTCTATAGCCATGGACTATCAGCTTTTCAGAGTGAGATCCCCTAATACGTGTAATCAAAAACGCGCTTTTCATAAAAAATTAGTCGAGGAGAAAAAACAAGAATTAAGGGAACAAGGATTTGAAGGGGTGAGTGATGAACAGCTCGTGCTTGAAGTAGAGGGGGTAAAATATTCTCCTGATATTATTTATATTAAAGATGGTGAACCTGCATTTATGGATATAAAAATTGATTAGTTTACTCTTCTGTTAAAGAAAAGCACCCTAATTTGAAAGAAGAAAAGCGCCATGATTGAGGCGCTTTACACCTTTCTTACCAGAGCAAAATAAAGTGCTCGAAAAATCGAGAATAATAGCCAAGATTTTAAAAAATAGACTGAAAATGGCTTGATCCTCAAGAATAGGGGAGAAAAATCGATTATAAATTCTGCTATCTTCTTCAAGACGGTCCTTTTTTTTGTTAGAAAATGCTTATAAATGATCGCTTATTCAAGCGGTATGAGGGAAGTCTATTAACTAAAACGCTTATGAGGGAAGTCTATTAACTAAAGTGGTATGAGAGGGGGGAGCTTAGGGGGAGAGCCCTCATTATTTGAGATGTGGGACAAGTAAAAAATGTCATTTTTAAAGGCGGTGATATTTAGCCAATAAAAATAAAAACACAACAAAAATTAAATTAAAACATCGGAGAAATTAAACTAAAAAAGGCCCCATTTTAAAAGGGCCTTTTTATTTAAATTTTACAATATACACAAAATGTATATAACCTTATTTTAAGAAATTTTTGTATCTTATACTCTAGCGGAAACCAATTGTATAAAATATATAATAATTGATCCTAAAAAACCAGCTATTGCATTCAATAAACTTTTTCCTTTTTCGTATATATCGTTTATTGATGCTTGTTCTGATGCGCTTCTATTATTTACTCTCAGTATATTCAATGTATCCGATGTGTCCCTTACTTGTTTAACAAACTGTAAATTTGTTTTTTCAATAGTATAAGGTGCAACAATAGGAGAGGGTTCTTTATTGACTATACGATCAGATTTTTGAATCGCGAGAGCTAAACCGCTTGTAATTGCCCCCGCTATGAAAAAATATCTGATATTCATAGTTTTTTCTCCTATATTTATTTCTATAAATAAATATCGATATGGATCATACATAAATTCGATTTAAATAACTATAGTAAAAATACAACAGTCATAAAAAAGAATAAAGTTTGTCTATATTTTGACAAAATTTACCCTTAATTGCCTTAAAGAATTCTTTCAGATTCTATTTTATGAGGGTGTAAAAAAGTTTGAAAGCTCTGTAGGGAAGTGGAATCCCATAAGATGGGTGATACAATAGTTGCTAGCAAACTTCTTTTTTGTGCTTTTTAGCAAAGATTCATAAAAATGAGGGTTCATAAGAATGAGATGCGATGAAACTTGAGTAAAACCCCTGAGGGGAATGGTGCACTCTTTTGAGGGCTTGGAGTGCATCCTCTACAGTTTGGATGCTGCTTCATGAGGGTGGGCGGCATCCGTTGAGGGGAAGGATGCACTCTTTTGAGGGCTGGAGTGCATCCTCTACAGTTTGGATGCTGCTTCATGAGGGTTGAGCAGTATCCCGTTGA
>NZ_JBHIMP010000010.1:0-57437 GCF_042194175.1 Bartonella sp. MR168JLCBS
CAAAGAGCAGTTGGTTGCAGCCTTATGGACAATTTACATGGTTGCAAGTTGAGGGTAAAGAAATCAAGTTATCGAATGACATGATAGGTGACATGCGTCCATTCACTTCATTACGCAGTGAGGTTGGCATATCTTTAGGATATGAATTTGGTTCTCGTATGGATTCCTCATCACTTGCGTATATTACAGCAGCATGGTTGCGTGAGAATAAAAATGACAACCATACATTGATTAATCAACGGCATTCATTTACCACTGACTTATCGGGTAATGCAGGTAAGTTAGGAATCGGTTTGAGCAGTTTAGTGAGTGAGAAGTTAAAGTTATATGGTGAGGCACATTATGTTAAAGGACGTAAAACAAAACAGTCCCTTCAGGGTATTTTAGGTGTACGCTATAGTTTTTAATTATATGGTTATTTTTTGATAGATCTCAATGTGTGTAGAAGGATTTTCAAACCTAGATCGGAGTATCTAGGTTCATCCTCTTTAAAGAAGAAGGCTTTCAAAAAGATATATTTTGCATGTTAGGCTTTTCTTATGATTCTTTATTGCTTCAATGATAAATTTGATGAGAGGCATTTAAGATTATGTAAGAAGGTTCAATATTTATTGAGAGTCGGTAGCGCATCTTTATGATGGGATGAGAAATTAAAGGTATTTCTATTAAAGTTTTTTTTATAATTCATTCTATATTTTTGAGAATTTGTGTAGATTTTTGCAGAGTCACTTGGCAAAGGGCTTCTTGCTCGCTATAGAAATGGCGAGAGAATGTTATAAATGAAATAAAGGTGGTTAAATGGCTTTAGAGCGTACTTTTTCGATGATTAAACCAGATGCAACCCGTCGTAATTTGACTGGCGCAATTACTAAAATGCTTGAGGATGCGGAGCTACGTGTTATTGCGTCTAAACGTGTCTGGATGAGCAAACGTGAGGCTGAAAATTTTTATGCTGTTCATAAAGAACGCCCTTTTTTTAGTGAATTGGTGGAATTCATGTCTTCTGGTCCAACCGTTGTACAAGTTTTGGAAGGCGAAAATGCAATAGCTAAAAACCGTGAAGTAATGGGGGCTACGAATCCTAGTGATGCAGAAGAAGGGACAATTCGTAAGGTTCATGCTTTATCGATTGGCGAAAATTCTGTCCATGGATCCGATAGCGCTGAAACGGCAAAAACAGAAATCGCTTTTTGGTTTTCTGAGGTAGAAATTGTTGGTTAATAAAGCGTTTATAATAATAAAGCGTATATAAGAAGCAAAAATCCGAAACACTATATTTCGGTTTTTTGCTTATAAGATTATAGACTTTTTTAAAAGCATACGGAGCATTCATCGTTTTTTTAGCTTTTTACTATTTTTTTGAAGAGCTTTTATCTACATGCCACCCTTACTTGTAATGTGCAAAAGAGTGTTTTATTGATTTATCATTAATAGATTTAAAATGAATCAATCTTATGCTACTCTCATCTCTTATTTAAGTACAAAAAGATAAATTATCATTATAAATCTCCATACTATTCATAGGATAACGTGTTTTAAACCTGCACGAAAATAATCCCATCCTGTCCACAATGTAAGGAGGGCAGCAATCCACAGCATAGTAATGCCAAACTCTACTGTGTAAGGAAAAATTTTATTACCGGCTGGTCCAGCTAAAAGAAATACAATAGCGATCATCTGTACAAAAGTTTTCCATTTTGCAAGACGAGAGACAGGAACACTAACTTTTAACTCAGCCAAATATTCACGTAATCCTGATACAAGAATTTCTCTGCAAAGAATGATAATAGCTGCCCATAGTGTCCACCCAGCGATGGTACTGTCTGCGGCAAGCAAGAGCAAACAAGCAGAGACGAGAAGTTTATCAGCAATTGGATCTAACATGCGACCAATATTGGATGTTTGTTCCCAAATACGAGCAAGGTAACCGTCAAGAAAGTCAGTAATGGATGCAACGATAAAAATGGACACAGCAATCCAGCGAGTGATATCACTTGATTGTAATCGCCCTTCTAAAAAAAAGCATGCAACAACCATTGGGACTGCGACAATTCGTGCATAAGTTAAAATATTTGGAAAAGAAAAAGTATGATTTTTCATGGAGCCATTTTTAGTTCTTGTGAAAGAGAATATATTTCCTAAACGTAACAAGGCAAAGGTTATGAAACAAGCCTATTTTTCATGAAAATGGTTATGAATTTTTTGTGCAATTGTCATAGAAATTCCCGTAACTTTTTTTAAATCTTCAAGTGAGGCACTAGCAATAGCCTTGGCACTTCCAAAATGATGAAGCAACGCACGCTTTCTTGTCGGACCGATATTTTCGATTTCATCAAGTGGGTTTTTGAATGTTTCTTTTTTTCGTTTTATCCTATGAGCTCCAATTGCAAAACGGTGTGCTTCATCACGCAGACGTTGCAAAAAATAGAGGATAGGATCACGTGGAGGAAGTGTAAAGGGGGGGATACCTTTTATAAAAAATCGTTCACGTCCCGCATGGCGGTCAACACCTTTGGCGATTCCAACAACTGTGAAGAGGTCATTTAATTGTAATTCAGCAAGTATTGCATGTACGCTGTTGATTTGTCCTTCACCACCATCGATTAAGATAAGATCAGGCCAAATGGGAAAAAGATCATTATCTTTTATGTCATGACTTCTATTTGACTGATCATGCTCTTTTATAAGGCGTGAAAATCTTCGTTTAATCACTTCTTTCATCATGCCAAAATCATCGCCAGGCGTGATATCTATTGAGCGAATGTTGAATTTGCGATATTGATTTTTAACAAATCCCATCTGACCAGCAACAATCATAGCCCCTACAGCATTTGTTCCCATGATATGAGAATTATCATAGACTTCTATCCGGCGTGGAGGAAAAGGTAGTTGGAATGTTTTGGCAAGACCTTGAAGCAATTTTGTATGAGTGGCTGTTTCAGAAAGCTTATGTTCAAGTGCTTCATGAGCATTGAGATAGGCATGATTAACAAGAGTTTTCCGTTCACCTTGTTTGGGTAAAGAGAGAGACACTTTGTGATTTGCTTTGAGACTCAATGCTTCTGTAAGAAGTGTCTTTTCTTCAATTTCTTCAGATAAAAGGATGCTTTTGGGAAGTGGTTTATCATCGTAAAATTGGGCAAGAAAACTCGCTAAAATTTCAGTACAGGAAAAAGAGGGATCTGCTTTAGGAAAATAGGCACGATTTCCCCAATTTTGCCCCATGCGAAAAAAGAACACTTGAATACAGGTCATTCCTTCTTTTTGCGCAATTGCAAATACATCCGCTTCTTTTATCGTTTGAGGATTAATACCTTGATGGCTTTGTATATGAGAAAGGGCTGATAAGCGGTCACGATAGGAAGCTGCTTGTTCAAAATCAAGATTTTCTGCGGCTTTATGCATAGCTTGAACCATATTGTTTTTAACAGATTGATCTTTTCCCGAAAGGAACGCTTTTGCTCCCCTCAGCAGTTCTTTATAATCATTGTCACTAATTTCATGGGTACAAGGTGCAGAACATCGCTTAATTTGATAAAGCAAACAGGGGCGTGTACGGTTTTCAAAAACTGAATCAGTACAGGTTCGTAATAAGAAGGCGCGTTGTAAAACATGAACTGTTTGTGTCACTGCACCAGCAGAAGCAAAAGGACCAAAATAGTGAGCTTTTCGTGTTCGGGCACCACGATGTTTGTAAAGTCCAGGCGCTCGATGATCATCTGTAATCATAATATAAGGGAAACTTTTATCATCACGTAGTAATACATTAAAATGTGGATGCAATCTTTTGATGAGATTGGCTTCTAAAAGGAGTGCTTCTGTTTCTGTATGGGTGACGATAAATTCCATATGATATGTTGCGCGAATCATGCGGGTAATACGATTATTGTGTCCCTGTTCACGTGTATAGTTTGAAACGCGTTTTTTGAGATTACGAGCTTTGCCAATATAGAGAATATCACCATTTTTACCAATCATCCGGTAAACCCCTGGCTTATGCGGAAGGTGTCTAACAAACTCTTGTATGAATTTTACACCTTGGAATTGATTTTTCTCATTACTTTGATTGGCATTATTCCATGTAATGTTAGAGAGAAAAGAAAGCTTTTCCCGCTCATTTTTCGGACAATTTGTATTATTTTTCAGGACCATTCCGTTTATTAAGAATATGTTTTTTGTTTAATATATGAAATATTCTTTTTTATTAAATAATGATTATTTATATCCTTATAATTTTTTCTATAAATAACATCTTATAGCATAAGAGTATGATTTTAGAGAGCCGATTTTTCATAAAAAATATGAGAGTTGTTATTCTAAAACAGCTTTATGAATTTGCCCAATTTATTCATTAAAATGATTGGAATAGGAAATTCATGATGATTAAGAAGATAGACGTTCTAAAAGGGAAAAAATTAATTCACGCTGATCGTTATTAGCTTATCATTATAACGTGTTGATATTATTCAAAAAATCAAAGAACTTTATCATTTAATGCGTTTGTATCTTACAACATGATATTTGATTTAGAAAAAATACAGAGAAAGATCTAACATAATAGATGTTCTTTTTGAAGCCACTTATGCGTTATTTGGGCATTTTCATCTTGTCCCAGGCGATTGATAAGAAAGGGGCTGAGTTTTTTCATTTCTTCTTCCAAAAGGTAGGGAGGGTTAATAATAATCATACCACTTCCATTCATTGTCGGTGGACTTGAACTTTTTCGGATACGCATTTCAAGCTGTAGAATCTTAGGAATTCCTGTTTGATAAAGCGCGTGAAGAAAACTTTCAATTTCTTTGTCATATTTAACAGGATACCATAAAGCGTAGATCCCTCCAGAAAAGCGACGATAGGCTTTCGTTAATCCCTCAATAAGGCGGAAAAATTCTCCAGTTTTTTCAAAGGGAGGGTCAACAAGGATAAACCCACGTTTTTCTTTTGGTGGTACATGAGCATTTAAGGAAAGCCAACCATCTAAATGCAGAACTTTTGTCTGATAATCTCCGGCAAAGTTTTTTGCTAAAATATGATAATCTTCATTGTGCAATTCTATTGCGGTGAGGCGATCTTGTTTCCGTAATAATTGACGAATAAGAACAGGAGATCCAGGATAAAATACAATTTCTTTTTCCCCTTTATTGAGGGCATCAATGATATTACACCATGGACAAAGGAGTGCTCTTAAATCTTCTGGGAGAGGAGTTGAAAAAAGTCGTTGGACACCTTCGCGATACTCTCCTGTTTTATGTGCTTCTAAAGAAGAAAGGTCATAAATACCGATTCCAGCATGCGTATCTATAACGCGAAAAGCTTTTTCTTTGCGTTTGAGATATTCTACAATGCGAGTGACAATAATGTGTTTAAAAACATCAGCAAAATTGCCAGCATGATAAATATGCCGATAATTCATGGAATAAACTCTATCATATGTATAACTGTACCGGATTATTAGCATAGAATATTAGTGAAGTTTGTTAAAAAAATTAAGGTTATCTTTCAAATTCATTCATAAATTTACTTGTTTAAAGATTAAAGAATTTAAAATGCTTGATAAAAACATTATTACATTTATCAGTTTTTTTAGCGAGCGTAAAATTATGGATAGAGCAATAA
The DNA here is from genome assembly GCF_042194175.1 of Bartonella sp. MR168JLCBS. Taxonomy (NCBI): domain Bacteria; kingdom Pseudomonadati; phylum Pseudomonadota; class Alphaproteobacteria; order Hyphomicrobiales; family Bartonellaceae; genus Bartonella; species Bartonella sp. MR168JLCBS. Next base: position 5,617 of record NZ_JBHIMP010000010.1, read on the forward strand.
AGTGCTGGTATTATAGTGATAGATTTTTGTAAAAGTGTGGATGAATCTCATTGGTTTAAGCGGAGCCCAAGCTTTACATTATACACGCTAAATGGCTAGATTATTGTGTATGGTGCTAAAACAAAACTTTTGAAAAGTGATATGCTCTCTGCAAGCGATCTCAATAAAATGAGCGATTTTTAACTAAAGTAAATAGGTTTATCTATTTCTAACACTGTATTATCTAGCGGCTTTATGAGATAATCTTATAAAAAGACTAGGATAAGAAATTCTTTTACATGGATTATGCTTCGATTCCATGCTTTTGATTGAATGTAATTTTCTATTAATGCCTATTCTGTTTTCAATACTGAGATAAGTTAAGCACATGATATTATGAGAACGCATGCCCAGAATCCGGAGACTTGTAATAGTTAGGGCATGCAGCGGTTCAAAGAGCTGGTTATATGGAGGTATTTTACTGAATAAAGGCGCAAGCTGGTACCATTTTTATTTTTTAGCAGTATTGCCATACCTCTTGGCCACTTGACCTGATTCATAAAGTGCATTTTTACTCTTTCCGCTAATAGTTTTTATCCACACGACAGATATTTAATTGAATGCGATGATGGCTTATATTTCGTATTGTATATGGAATAATGGATGATAAAATTCCCACCAACGCAAAGAATAAATATTATGCGTAAGATGATAGTTTTTAAAGAGACTGATGATGTTTCAAGAAAGTTTTTTAGAGATTTTTCTTTCTGATTTTTTTTAATTAAATACGTAAAATTTTTTACAGCATGTTATGATCTTTATCAGTAACGGATAATTTGGAGGAAATGTTTGTAATGATACGTACAACTTTGTTTAAAAGGAAAGACATGAGCTATAGTATTTACAGGAAGATGAGTAACCTAAGAGATCAGATGGAGTTATTTTAGAAAAGTTTTTAAGCCTTTTGAATTTTGTATGAAGCGGTTTATCATTTTTGAATGGTTTGTGTTATAATACGCTAAAAAGGGATGAGAGGATAAAAAGTTCTTTTGCAATAAAAGCGTGTGATTGCTTTTAAGTTAAGAAGAAAATATATAAGTAAGATATTATATTTGATACATTCTTCAGAGGAAGCATGAATAAATGAAATCGAATTTACAAGCATAAAGTTAGAGAGAGTAATGGGTAATATTTTTTCACCAACGCATTTAATTATAATTTTACTGATTATCTTTGTGCTTTTCGGTCGCGGTAAGATTTCTGAATTAATGGGCGATGTTGCTAAGGGAATTAAAGCCTTCAAAAAAAATATGAAGGAAGAAGATGACGGCATTGAGGATAAAGTTGAAATGGCTACTACTTCCCAAATAGTTGATGTAGAATCTCAACAATCTCAGCCGTTATCGGTAAAACATGTAACAGCGCGCAGAAAGGCTTCTTCTGCTTCTAAAAGAAGCAAAACATCTGTTGCTAAAAAACAGCGTGTCAAATAACAAAAACGTAATCATCATTGTGCGTTATTTTTTGATGAGGAAGTCGAATTAAGAGATGTTTGGGATTGATGGACCAGAGTTTGTCGTAATCTTACTTATTCTCATCATTGTTGTTGGACCGAAAGATTTACCTAAAATATTAAAGACAATAGCAAAGGTAAGAGCTCATATGTGTTTAATGGCAAATGAACTTCGTCATCAGTTTGAAGATGCAATAAAACAAATCGAGCTCGACGATTTGCAAAAAACATATTCGGATACTAGCGATTCAAGCAAGAAGTTGACAGAGACTTTTGATCCCATTCAAAATACATTAGAAGATATCCACGATAATTTGGATGTTAAGGCAACACACCATAAATCAGAAAAAGGTAAAGAATTTTTGGAATGCGATCACAACGTAACCAATAAAGATATGACAGGATCTATAGCTTCTAAAGATAAAGAAGATGTGTCATGAATGTTAACAAAGACGAAGTTGATGCCCATATGGCACCACTTTTGGAACATTTAATTGAACTTCGTCAGCGAATTATTGCTGCCTTGGTTGCATTTATGATCGCTTTTATGATGTGTTTTCTTGTTAAAGATTATATCTTAAATTTTTTACTATGGCCATATCAGTGGGCAATGAAAATAGCAGGGGGTAATCCTGAGGGTATTCGTTTGCAATCAACGCAAGTATGGGAAACTTTTTTAACGAAGATGAAGCTTTCTGCTTTTGGGGGAATTATTTTATCTTTTCCCTATACGGCTTTTCAGTTTTATAGTTTTATTGCACCAGGGCTTTATAAAAATGAGCGTATGGCTTTTTTACCATTTCTCATTGGGGGGCCTATTTTATTTTGTATTGGGGGAGCGTTTGTTTATGGTCTATTGGCGCCAATAATACTATGGTTTAGCCTTTCTCAACAATTTCTTCCAGATGTTCATTTAAAAATAGAGTTTATAGTGCGTATTTCTGATTATTTGGGCTTTATGACATCCTTTATCCTAATTTTTGGTTTGATTTTTCAATTACCTCTTGTCATCAGTCTTTTAACAAAAGTTGGATTTTTAACGTCTCATGATTTGGTGTCTAAACGAAAATGGGCTATTTTACTCTCTTTTATCATTGCGGCAATCATAACGCCGTCGGATTTTTTTACGATGTTTGCAGTGGCTTTACCAACGATAGCACTTTACGAGATTTCAATTTTAATTGCTTACAGTATAGAAAAGAGAAGAAAATCCGCTTAAGAAAAGTGTATAATCTTATGCGACAAGAAATGAATAAAAACAATATAAATGAGGAATTTTTATGCTTGATATTAAGTGGATTCGTGACAATCCTGAGAAATTAGATAAAGCACTCGTAAGTAGAGGTCTTGAGCCACAAGCTGAAAGGTTAATACAACTTGATCTTGCACGTCGGTCGCATATTGCTAAGGTGCAATTGGCGCAGGAACGTCGCAATGCGGTTTCAAAGGAAATAGGACAGGCTTTAGCGGTATCTGATCAGCAAATGGCTGAAAGCTTTAGAGCTGAAGGTGAAGAGATTAAAGTCTTTCTTTCCTCTGCAACAGCGGAAGAAAAACAGCTGACGGAGAGTCTTGAGAAAATTCTTTCAGCACTTCCAAATATTCCATTAGATGATGTTCCAGAAGGTAAAGATGAAAGTGATAATGTCGTCATTCGACATTTTGGTACACTTCCAACATTTAATTTTACACCAAAGGAACATTTTGATCTTGGTCAAGATCTCAAGCAGATGAATTTTGAACGAGCTAGTCGTTTGTCTGGAACACGTTTTACAATACTTTCAGGGGCGTTAGCACGGCTAGAACGAGCATTAGGCCAATTTATGCTTGATGTGCATGTCAATGAGCATGGTTATACAGAAGTCTCAATACCTTTTCTTGTTCGTGATGAGATTGTTTACGGAGCAGCACAATTGCCGAAATTTGCTGAAGACCTTTTTCGTACAACAGATGGTCGATGGCTTATTTCTACAGCAGAAGTGCCATTAACCAATTTGGTCAACGATGAAATTCTTGAAATATCAGATTTACCACTGCGATTTTCTTCTTTATCTCCCTGTTTTCGTTCAGAGGCGGGAGCAGCCGGTCGTGATACGCGCGGTATGTTGCGTCAGCATCAATTTTGGAAAGTTGAAATGGTCTCAATTACCAGTGAAGAACAGTCTTTAATTGAATTAGAACGTATGACGGAATGTGCAGAAGATATATTAAAACGACTTGGTTTGCCTTTTCGCACAGTGGTTCTTTCTACGGGTGATATGGGGTTTGCAGCACGTAAAACCTATGACATCGAGGTTTGGCTTCCTGGTCAAGAATGTTATCGTGAAATTTCTAGCTGTTCAGTTTGTGGAGATTTTCAAGGTCGTCGTATGAATGCGCGTTATCGTAAAGAAGGCGATAAAAAATTGCATTTTGTTCATAGCCTTAATGGTTCTGGTACAGCTGTTGGACGTTGTCTTATTGCCGTGCTTGAAAATTATCAACAGGCTGATGGATCAATTATTGTTCCAGATGTTTTACAACCTTATATGGGAGGCATGCGTTGTATTACTGCTTAATTTTACGAAAGGAGAGACAATATGCGTTTATTGCCAAGAGGTGATGATATGCAAACGCAAGTTTTTGCCATTTTAAAAGAAGCAGTTTGTCAGTATGATAAAAGTGCACCTCCATTGGAGATTGAATGATACTATGGGGCAAAAGGGTATTTTACAATTTCGTGAGGAGTTAGCCGCTCTTGTACTGAAAATGCGTAGCAAAGGCATTGATGACGTGCGATTTTTTTCGGCATTAGAGAAAATTCCGCGTCAACAGTTTGTTTCTGCTCCTTGGTTTAATAGTGCTTATGATAATAAAGTTATTCCCCTTGAGTGTGGTGAATATATGGAACGTTTGGAAGAACAACTCTTAATTCTTTCGGCATTATCGTTGAAAAAAAGGCATCGCGTTTTAGAAATCGGTACAGGATCTGGTTTTTGTACTGCGCTTATGGCATGTCTGAGTGACCGTGTGACAACGATTGATCGTTATAAAACGCTTGTTGATTTGGCACGCCAAAAATTTCAAACTTTAGGAATTGAAAATATTATTATACGGCAGATTGATGGAAGTCATAGTGTGACAGGTTTGGGATCATTTGATCGCATTCTTATTTGGCCATCACGTTTTGATGAACCCAAGGAATTTTTAGAACTTTTAGCTGAAAACGGAATTCTCATTCAGGCGATAGGACCTGACGAAGGGGTACAAGCGGTGACGCGCTATACAAAAATTGGTAGTCGATTTGAGTGTTTAGAACTGTTTCAAGTGCGTTACCAACCTTTTATTAAAGGCATTGCGGAGATACTTTAATTTTTAAAAGTTAAGAAATAGCCGCAAATAGCCTACGTTAAATTCATTTTGATCTTATATAAAGATATTTATGAATAAAACATCTCATTTTAACTCTTCGGTAATTTAAAAAAGCTTTAATGGAGTGAGTTGATTATTGATGAGTGAGCAAAACGATGCGTTTAAAAGCTTTGGATAATATTTTCCAGCATAATTTTCAGAGAATAACTTTTTTAGCGGTGGTAACTATTGTTGCTGGTTGTAGTTCTGGTACACAGCGTTTTTCCAATATTGTCTCTCATCGTACGGTATCATCTCAATCAAATATATCGAGTACTATGTCTACAGATCCGCGAATGCTATCGTACGGTAGCGGTATGATACAAAGCACTGAATTGCCACCTGTGGAATCAAGCGATGATTCGTGGGGAGATGACAATTCTCCCTATAATTTTCCACATCAAGGTAGGATAACTTCTTCTGATGGTCGCGTTATGGGAGTCCCTCCACGTAATCTTGGAACACTTTCCCGTTCACAAATGGATAAATCTCCTATTTTTCGGCGGAACTCTTATATTGTCCAGAGTGGAGATACACTGCTCAGTATTGCACGACAAATAGGGGTTAGTGTTGAGGCATTAAAATTAGCAAATGGTATAAACAGCAATTCCATTTATATCGGTCAGGTACTTGTTGTTCCAAGCAGGCGTACATTAGCAGCTTCAAATGCACACACTAATAACGATTGGGCAGTGTCAAAAACAGAATCTGCATTCCAATCTCAAGTGATGTCCTCTATAAAAAACAAGAAGTCCTCTCCTATATATAAAGCGCCTGTAACAACGCCCCCTTCTGCAAAGATGAACAAATCAAGTTCTGAGAAAAGTTTTTCTAAACAGATGACGCAATTGAATCATGAGACTGGTTTATCAAGTACTGTTACGAATACCGATAATATGACGACTCCGCAAGCCACAGGAATTTCTAAGATGCGTTGGCCAGTACGAGGGCGTTTATTAAGCCAGTTCGGTCAAAAAAAGGGAACAGTAATGAATCGAGGAATAGATATTGCAGTGCCGGAAGGATCTTCGGTAAAGGCGGCAGAAAATGGTGTTGTTATTTACGCGGGAGATGGATTAAAAGAGCTTGGTAATGTTGTGATGATTCGACATGAAAATAATATTATCACTATCTATGGATGTAACAGTAAGCTTGTTGTTAACAAAGGACAAAGGATAAGACGTGGTGATGAGATTGCTAAATCTGGTGTTTCAGGAAATGTTAAAACGCCACGTGTCTATTTTGAGATGCGTAAGAATTCATTACCTGTTGATCCCCTTAAATATTTAGAAAACTAATTTATTGATGATTTTTAAATTTAAATAGTCTTATAGTTTATAGAAACTTCATGAAAAACAATTGATTTTCTTAAATCAATAACACTGCAGCAAAAAAATCATTGCTTTAAGGAGAGCAGTTCGTTGGGGTCGTTAGATATTACCATCTTTGTGTCTATGAAAGTGTAAAACAATAGTATCATACTTATTTGTCAGCTTTCAGTGTTTCAACGGCTCTTGCATTTGAGAGAAGCATGAAAAGAGATATTTCACGCCTTTCTTAAAAAGTTTTTATCTACAGGCTCATTTCATATGTGAGACGTGCAAAAAAATCGTTTTGATTAATTCAGAGGGTTTGAAATGAGAGCATTTTACTGTATTTATGTCTGTCATTCGATATCAAAAACGATAAATTATCTATATAAATTAAAGTTTTTTCATTAGAAAAATTATCTTGTATCATTTATTGAGTTAGTGAAAAGGTTTACATTGTAGGATATATAATAGGGAAAAATGAATCTATTTTTAAAGATTTTTCTCATTGTATTTTGGTATTCTGTCTCTTAAGGATTTATTGCATTTTTGTAAAGCTGTGATTAGATTATGTAGTTATTGCTTTTTATAATAAATTCTTTAAGAATTTTTTCTGAATCGGAATTTTATTTTAATAGAGTGGGGAATACCTGAAGTTTAACTATAGGAGATAAAAATGTTTATTACGAACGCTTATGCTCAAGTTGCAGGCGATGTTTCCGGTGGATTTTCATTTGTTAGCGCTGTCCCACTCATTTTAATTTTTGCAATTATGTATTTTTTTATCATTCGTCCACAGCGTACCCAAATGAAAAAACGCCAAGAAATGCTTAATGCAGTACGTCGTGGTGATACAGTTATAACGGGTGGTGGTATTATCGGCAAGGTTACGAAGGTTCACGACGAGAGTGGTGAATTAGAGGTTGCAATTGGTGAGAGTATGAATATTCGTGTTATTCGCTCAACATTAGCTGATGTGCGCGTTAAAGGTGAGCCGATTGCAGAAAAAAAATCAAAGCTTAATGCTAAAGCAGAAACATCACAAAAGTCTAAATCTAAAACGACAACGAAAGAAAATATGAGTGTCTCTAAAGAGAAAAAAGCTATATCAAAAGAAAATGAATCTTAAGGTGTAATGGCAGTTTATTACATTTTTTAAGCATTTTTATAAAAAGCTTGGCAAGATCAAGACAATTTCATTGGAAAAGTGGCTTTTATAGTGGATACAGAAAATCGAGTTTTTGTTTCCTTGAGATTATTAAAATAGTTGCTTTATTTATAGAATATTACGCAATTTTTTTCTGTTTTTTAAACAAGATCATTGTTTCTATAAAAAGAAACTTGTGAGTAAATAAACTGAGAAAACTTTTTAAAAGGTAGATTTATTTAAGCAGGTAGAGCATTTGATCGCGGTTTATTATCAAATTTTCATATACTTGCTGTATGAGAAGATTAAGGTTTTATATAAAATTTTCACTTCAATACTAGGCTATGGTTAACATATCAATGTTTGTATCAGTCTTCCTTTAATTTTTATGGTAAGAAGTAGCAAAGACAAAAATAAAGGGTGCTTTTTCATGTTCGATGCAATTCAAATTCGTGAAGCACATTTTCCAAGTCGCGCACCTATTGATGCTTATGGAAATGGTGGATTTCGTTTTGCTGATATGTCTCATAGAGGTTCTATTATTTGTGTACCATCGGGTATTTATGGTATTGACATGGCAGGGCCTATTCCCACTCAAGGGGATCTATCTCGTATTTTAGAAGAAGCTTCTGAAATCGAAGTTTTATTAATAGGTACTGGAATTGAATTATTGCGATTACCTGAAGAGTTACGGGTGCTTTTATGGGAAAAACGTATTTCATCAGATACAATGAGTACGGGAGCGGCGGTGCGTACATTTAATGTTTTATTGGCTGAAGATCGCGCTGTTGCGGCATTATTATTTGCGGTAGAATAGAGTATTGTTTAATAAAACAAATGCTCTCGTCTAGTATGAAAGACTTGTGTGATTATTTTACTGCGCCGTAAAATACCGTCGTTTAAAGTGGTGGTAGAAGGGGAATAAAATATACATAACTTAACACATTAAGTGTTTTTAAATACAGTAGCAAGTATTCAGGGCAGAGCTTGTTCGTAGTTCAATGAATCACATGAGTGATCAACTCTTGGCACTTGAGACAGTTCATAGGAGGCATTTTTAATTCTTTCTTATACAGTTTTTACCTACAAGTCAGCCCCGCTTGTGATATGCAAGGGAATAGTTTTGATTGATTCAACATGGAATTGGTTTGAAATGCAAGCATTCTACGATATTTGAGATTCTAATTTAACATATAAAACAATGAATTATCATTATAAATAAATGCGTTGATAGTAATAGAAACTCACCGAGAGCAATTGGATTTTTTACAAATTGGTATTGGTAAGAATCTTTGTTCTTTAGTATGGGGAGGAGGTCAATGATTTGATGAAGTTTTTGTGATCAGTGTATTTTTTATAAAATAACATTGTCATCTATTCAGTAAAAAGTGTTTTGCGTTGTTTGTTATTCTAAGTTTCACTATGCATGTTACGATTAGTTTTTAGCTTTTTTTACTGCAAATGAAAACTTGAAGTCCGATAAGACAAGTTTTATCAGAAAAGTTATTTATTTAATTTTTTTCTTTCTAAAACGAAAAGTGACTAGAAAAGAAATTTTAATTCATAATACAGTTAAGAGACACATTTAAAAATCTTATTTTCTGAACTGTATTTGCTTATCCCTCATTTTTTAATATGAATAAAAAGAGGATATTAATTTCATTACTAAAAAAGGGACGTTAATAGGTTTAAATGATAGGCTCTCTTCCTTATTGTCTTGATATTTTACGTACCATAGATCGTGATCGCTATATATCGGTTTTATTTGCGCCTAAAAAAAAGCGCCAAGCATTGGCTGCTCTTTATGTATTTAATGCTGAAGTTTCTCGTATTCGCGAAAGTGTACATGATCCACTCATAGGAGAAATACGGTTACGTTGGTGGTATGATTCTATTGCTCATGGTGAAATGCAAACGAGTGGAAATAATCCGATTTTGAGTGATTTATTGAAAGCAATAACTCTTTTTAATTTACCTAAGACAGCTTTTTTACGTTATTGTAATGCACAAATTTTAGATCTTTATCACAATCCAATAGAAACACTTCATGATCTAGAGCATTATTGTGGTGAGACAGCAAGCATAATTTTACAGCTTTCTTGTCAGATATTAGATCCTGATACTGCACAAGAGTTTACAGATATCTATGAACATGGAGGGATTTCTCAAGGATTAAGCGGTGTATTGCGTCTTTTATCATTCATGCAATCACGATATCAATATTATTTACCTACTGATATATTAAAGGCTGTAGGAGTGAATAGGGAAGATTTGGAATCTCATCGTCTCAGTGATCAACAAAAGGATCGTATTGTTGAAGCTATGGTAGCATTATCGCGCGATCATTATACCAAATTTTACGAGTATTCTTGTGCTTTACCTAGAGTTCTTAAGCCAGCTTTTCTTCCATTGGTCATTGTTCCAGCTTCTCTTCAAAAAGCTATACAGCTGGGTGCTGCAATTTTTCAAGAGAGTGCAACGTTGCCATTGATATATCGCTATTGGTTGATAACAAGGGCAGCAATAAGCGGCAATTTTCCAAAGATATTGTAAAAGAATATTAGCACGTTGAAATGCGTAACATATAGACTGATTTTCTCATATGAAAATAAAAGGAGCTATGGTGTTTCCAAACCATTTTTTTGTTATAAAAAATGTTGATGTTTTGGTTGTTATGAGCGCAAAAGAATAAGAAATTTTATGAGAGAAGTTGTCTTGGCAGTCTATGAGTTTATAAAAAACTCTTATTTTTGAGAAATCATAATTGATGACTGTTATGATTTATGAATATATTGATTTATAATGATAATTCGTTTTTTCTCATATTGAATGAGAGTCTTGAATAGAAAAAGATTTCTTCATTTTTATAATGAATTTTAAAAATAGTTTTTTGTATACTATAAGTTGGGTGTGTAAATGAAATCATTTAAAGAAAAAGCAATACGCTCCTTATGAATGAGTATTAAGAGTAGCAATATGATAAGCTATAAATGAATGACGATAGGGATGACATTTATAGCTTAATGGGTATAGCTTAGTGTGCGACAAATTTTACAACCTTTGGATGGATAATATTTTTTAATGCGTTGCAAAAACGACTCTACATTCCATTGACTATTTTCTCGCAAATCCATACATGCACTGATTTGCGAGAGAATTAATCATTATACAAATGTTGATCCTAAGATATGCAAACAAGAGACCTATCTTACCTCTTCAACTATAGACGAAGAGCTGATGGAAACTTTATCAAATAAGTTCTTTAAATTATGTACAACCTTTTTATTGGAGAGCGTTAAAGATCTGATTATAATTTGTGCTATTAATTTCCAAAGGATGTTCTTTATTGGCAATTTGTAGCATTTCTAGCTTGAGATCTTCTCTTATCATCATATCTATATTGGCGCGGACCTCAGTTGAAAGAGTATGAGGCGTGATATCTTTAGGCATGGTGACAGTCTTTATTTGATAAATGATACGGTTTGTTGCAAGTGGACCTTTTATGATGCCATAATGACCTTTGGGAGCAGAAAATAATGCTTTAATCCCTTCAACGCCAAGAGGGTCAGATGAGTCTTGACGCCGGAGGGCTGGTGTTGTTTGTTTTGTAACACCAAGGGTACGAGCAAGAGCAACAAGACTTTTTCCTTCCGTGAGCTGTTTGAGAGCATTTTGAGCTTTTTCATCAAGAAGACGTTGGATTTCCTCACTTTTCCATTGAGAAAGAACATCTAGCTTAGCCTCTTCAAGTGTTTTATCGCGGGCAGGAATAATTTTATCGACCTTATACCAGAGATATCCACCATTTTGAAAAGAGAGAGGATCAAGATCGACTCCTTCATTTGATTGATAGATGGCATTCAGTAAAATATCTTTTTGAGGTAAATCCGTGAGTGCTGCACCTTCAAGCGTTTTTCCCGTTTTATCAATGGTAATTGTGCGCAAAGATAACTTGTATTGGTCAGCTAGCTCTTTGAGAGAAGCACCCTCAAAACGAGCATTTTCAATGGCTACATAATTGTTACGGATATCATCAGTAGCACGATTTTTGGCAAGTGTTTGGCGAATATTTTCTTCGACCTTTTCAAAAGGAAGAGAGCTTGAGGGTTCAATATGCGTGACGCGAATGATAATAGGTCCCTGTAAGTCATTTATCACAGTACTGACTTGGCCTTGTTGAAGTTCAAAAATTTCAGAGGCTAGATGACTAGGAAGTTCATTTTCTGCGAGAGGACCTTTTTTTATGTCATTAAGAGTCTTGTTTTCAGCTTTTACCAGTTCATCAAAACTCAATCCATCAGCTATTTTTTTTGCTGCATTATCGGCTTCTTCACGTGAGGGGAATTGCAGTTCCTCGAATGTACGCTTTTCAGGCGTTACAAAACGTGAAGCATTTTGTGTATAATAGGCTTTTGCCTCATCTGTTGAGATATCTTTAGGTTTTACAAAATCATTAAGTTCCATAGATAGCAAAGAGACAGTGCGGTATTCTGGAGCACGAAATTGACTTTGATGTGTTTTAAACCATTTTTGTAGTGTTTCGTCATCAGGATCAGCAATTGTTTCCTTTTCTTTTAGATCAATAACGAGATAATCAGCAATACGCATTTCTCCTTGATAAAGAGCAAGTGCTTTATAAAAGAGATTTGGTGCTTTCATATCAGAGAGTAAAGCTGAAATAAGTTGGTTACGCTTTTCTTGTTTGGTGTAATAATTAAGAAAAGCACTTTCACTAATACGTAAATGCTGAAGATAGTTATAAAATAAATTTTTATCAAAAGTGCCATTTACTTGGAACATCTTATCAGAACCAATCGTATGAGCTATTGTATCTTTTGAAAGACTTATTTTCATTTTACGTACTTGTTCATCAAGTAATACATTTTGTTGTAATTGATTAAACACAAAAGCAGGAATTTGGTATTGCTGCATTTCATTTGCTGTAAACATTCGTCCAAGATGAGCAGCATGTGCTAAACGAGCGCTTTGATCGGCAAGTGCAAGACGATAATCATCGACAGTTACTCTGGACTTTCCAGAAGTAATAAGATCTCTTTCACTTTTTTTGTGTAATTGCGGTATTCCCCATAGAAGAATGAAGCATAAGAGTAAAATAGCAAGGAAAATTCTAGAAATCCAAGAATTTGTAGCATTTCTTATGATGTCAAGCATTGTTCAAGTCCATTTTTAATGTGAATTATTATCAAAGCTAATGGAATTTGCAATAAAGAGATGAAAGATGCAAGCTTTAAAGACTTGCTTTCATGTTATAATTTGGTAACTACAGATAAACAATGTATTGTAAGAGCTCTTGAGGTGAAAATATGTCTCCAAATACTCGGCCTTTTCTTGCTGGAAATTGGAAAATGAATGGAACGAGTGAATCGCTTGGAGAGTTGCGTGCTATTGCTACAGGCGTTAGCTCTGATCTCAGTCATCTTTTTGAGGCACTTATTTGCGTCCCAGCAACGCTTTTATCTCGTGCTTCTGATATGCTGGATGGTGAAAATCTCCTTTTGGGAGGACAAAATTGTCATTTTGATGATCATGGTCCCTATACTGGAGATATTTCAGCTTTTATGCTTAAAGAAGCAGGAGCAAGTCATGTCATTATTGGGCATTCAGAACGTCGTACAGTGTATCAGGAAAATGATGCGATTGTCTGTGCCAAAGTGCAAGCTGCGTGGCGAGCAGGTCTTGTGGCTCTTGTGTGTATTGGTGAAACATTGGAGGAGCGTAATAATAATAAAGTGCTGGACATTCTCACGCAGCAGCTTGAAGAATCTTTACCAGATGATGCAACAGCAGAGAATACCATTATCGCTTATGAACCTGTTTGGGCGATAGGCACCGGCAATACAGCGACTCCAGAAGATATTGCAAAAGTACATCATTTCATTCGCGATAAGGTGCGTTCTCGTTTTAGTGATGAAGGCAATGAGATACGCCTGCTTTATGGTGGGTCCGTAAAGCCATCCAATGCATTTGAGCTTTTAAGCATTCCTCATGTTAATGGTGCTTTGATAGGTGGAGCAAGCTTAAAAGCAATTGATTTTTTAACTATTTGCGATGTTTGTCGTAAACTATAGTAGAGAAATTTGAGTTTCCCCTTGGATTGTGTGTTATTTATGTGTAAATAGCTATGAAAGAGTTATTTGAAGAGCAGGGTTTATGCAAACAGTACTTATAGTTATTCATTTGTTGATTGTGATTACTTTGGTTGGTGTTATATTAATCCAACCTTCAGAAGGTGGTGGGCTAGGTGTGAGTAATAGCTCAGGGTTGATGAAAACTCGTGGATCTCGAAATCCTTTAACACGTTTGACTGCTATTTTAGCCTGTTGTTTTTTTGTTGTGTCTATTGGACTTACCGTGGTGGGTAATATATCAAATTCTAGTTCTGATATTTTAAAGCGTATACCGGTTAATTCAGAGAAGAATTCTAGCAATAAAGGCTCAGAATCAGTCCCATCATCAGATGGTGAGTCTTCCCCTTCTATTCTTGAACAGCTAGGAGGCAATTCGAATTCTCCGCAGGAACAGAAACAGTCCACAAATCCTGAAGCAGAAAGTCCAGTTCCACCGGTTCTTGAAAATACAGTTCCGGATAACAGTACGAAATAGTTTTTTAAGAAAATATAGACTTTTTAAAAAGGTGATTTTTTCACCTTTTTTATTTTAGAAGAAAAATTGTTTCTTTTTGCATTTTTTGCTGGAAAAATCATTATAAATTGCTTATCACCATAAGCCCATGGCACGTTATATTTTTATTACTGGTGGTGTGGTTTCTTCCCTTGGAAAAGGCATCGCAGCGGCGGCGTTAGCAGCGTTATTACAGGCTCGTGGCTATCGTGTACGTCTTCGCAAACTTGATCCTTATTTAAATGTTGATCCAGGTACGATGTCACCTTATCAACATGGTGAAGTATTTGTGACCGATGATGGTGCAGAAACGGATCTTGATCTTGGTCATTATGAGCGTTTTACTGGGCGTTCTGCAAATAGCCAAGATAATATCACAACAGGGCGTATTTATCGCAATATCATTGAACGAGAGCGGCGTGGTGATTATTTGGGGGCAACAGTCCAAGTTATTCCTCATGTTACGGATGAAATTAAGAGATTCATTACGATGGGAAATGAAGAATTTGATTTTGTTTTGTGTGAGATAGGTGGAACGGTTGGTGATATTGAAGCAATGCCTTTTCTAGAAGCGATTCGTCAGCTTCGCAATGAGCGACCAAGACAAAGTGTCGTTTATGTCCATCTCACATTAATGCCTTATATACCTTCGGCAGGTGAATTAAAAACGAAACCAACACAACATTCTGTCAAAGAATTGCAAGCAATTGGTATTTCTCCTGATATTTTGCTTGTACGTGCAGATCGATCTATTCCAGAAACAGAACGGTGCAAATTATCACTTTTTTGTAATGTTCGCTCCAATGCAGTCATTCAGGCATTAGATATGCCAACAATTTATGATGTTCCTATGGCATATCATAAGGAGGGTTTGGATTCTGAAGTTCTTTGCGCATTTGGAATCGATTCGGCACCTCCCCCTCAGATGGATCGTTGGGAAAATATTACGCATCGTATTCACCATCCTGAAGGAGAAGTTACGATTGCTGTTGTAGGAAAATATACGGGTTTAAAGGATGCTTATAAATCTCTTATTGAAGCGATTGCGCATGGTGGTTTAGCGAATAAAGTGAAAGTTAATATTGAGTGGATTGATTCGGAACTTTTTGAAAAAGAAGATTCTGTTTCAGCTTTACAAAAAGCCCATGGAATTTTGGTTCCAGGTGCTTTTGGGGCACGAGGAGCAGAAGGAAAGATTCGAGCAATTCAATTTGCGCGAGAGCGTAAAGTTCCATTTTTAGGGATTTGTTTTGGAATGCAATTAGCTTGTATAGAAGCCGCGCGCAATATTGCACAGATTAAGAATGCTTCATCAAGTGAGTTTTGCGAAACAGAAAATCCAATTGTAGGTTTAATGACAGAATGGCTTAAAGGAGACGTTCTTGAAAAACGTACAAGAAATGGTGATCTCGGCGGATCAATGCGTCTTGGTGCTTTTGCTGCTGAATTAAAAGAAGAGAGTCATATTGCTCAAATTTATGGGATGACCAAGATTGTCGAGCGACATCGTCATCGTTATGAGGTCAATATTGATTATAAGGATAAGTTAGAACAGTGTGGTTTGATTTTTTCTGGGATGTCTCCTGATGGTATTTTACCAGAAACAATAGAATATGCAGATCATCCATGGTTTATTGGTGTTCAATATCATCCAGAGCTAAAATCCCGTCCTTTTGATCCACATCCGCTTTTTTCTTCTTTTATTGAAGCCGCTGTAGAACAAAGTCGATTGGTTTAATGCATAAATTGGGTTACTTTTCTTTTGAGGGATAAAATGGCTAAACCAAATGCCTGTGTGAAAGTTGGAAATATTATTTTTTCAAATGAAATGCCTCTTTCATTAATTGCAGGGCCATGTCAGATGGAAAGTCGCGATCATGCTTTTGAAATGGCTGGTCGTATTAAAACAATTACCGATCAGCTTGGTATCGGATTTGTTTATAAATCGAGTTACGATAAAGCTAACCGAACTTCTTTAGGGGCGGCACGTGGTATTGGTCTTGAAAAAGCAATGGCTGTTTTTTCTGATTTAAAAAAGGAGTTTGATTGTCCCATATTAACTGATGTGCATACAGAAGAGCAGTGTACAATTGTTTCTTCTACGGTTGATATTTTACAAATACCGGCTTTTTTATGTCGTCAAACAGATCTTTTGGTAGCAGCCGCTAAAACAGAGTGTGTTATTAACATTAAAAAAGGTCAGTTTTTAGCGCCGTGGGACATGGAGAATGTTTTAAAAAAGGTTGTTTACAGTGGTAATCCGAATGTTATGCTTTGTGAGAGAGGCACGTCATTTGGTTACAACCGACTTATTTCTGATATGCGCTCGTTGCCTATTTTACGTTCATTTGGTGCTCCTGTTATTTTTGACGCAACGCATTCTGTTCAAGAACCTGGGGGGCAGGGTGCTTCATCTGGTGGACAGCGTCAATTTGTTGAAGTTTTAGCACGTGCGGCTGTTTCTGTTGGGGTAGCAGGTATTTTTTTAGAAACGCATCAAGATCCAGATAATGCACCTTCTGATGGACCCAACATGGTTAAACTTGATAATTTACAAAGATTGCTTGAGACTTTAATGGAGTTTGATTATCTGTCAAAGAAGTTGAATTGAGAAGAGAAAAAATATTCCATTAATAGGACATTAGAAATGAATCAAGACTTTTATTGGATAAGGAAACACATATGACTATAATTGTCGATATCATTGGACGTGAAGTTCTTGATAGCCGTGGTAATCCAACGGTAGAAGTTGATGTTCATTTGGAGAATGGAGCTTTTGGTCGTGCTCTGGTTCCATCGGGAGCTTCAACAGGAGCACACGAGGCTATAGAGCTTCGTGATGGTGGTTTGCGCTATCAAGGGAAAGGTGTTGAAAAAGCGATTGCTGCAGTTAATGGCGAAATTCTTGAAGAACTTGGTGGGCGGGATGCAACAAATCAAATCGCTATTGATCAAGCGATGATTGCTTTGGATGGAACGCCAAACAAAGCCCGTCTTGGTGCCAATGCACTTCTTGGTGTTTCATTAGCTGTTGCAAAAGCAGCTGCGGATTCATTAAATTTACCTTTGTATCGTTATATTGGTGGTACACAAGCGCATATTCTTCCAACCCCTATGATGAATATTATTAATGGTGGCGTTCATGCTGATAATCTGATTGATTTTCAGGAGTTTATGATTATTCCTATAGGAGCCCCTACTGTAAGAGAAGCCATTCGTTATGGCGCTGAAATTTTCCATGCGTTGAAAAAGCGTTTAAAAGATGCGGGTTATAATACCAACGTTGGTGATGAAGGTGGCTTTGCACCTCAATTTAAAAGTGCTGATCAAGCAATTGATTTTATTATGGAATCTATTACAACATGTGGCTACAAACTAGGGGAACAAATTGCCATTGGTTTAGACTGTGCTTCAACCGAATTTTATAAAAATGGTTCGTATTTTTATAAAGGTGAGGGGAAATGCCGTGACATCCAAGAGCAGGTAGATTATTTAGCGCAGCTTGTGAAAAATTATCCTATTATTACAATTGAAGATGGAATGGCTGAGGATGATTGGGAAGGTTGGAAGTTACTCACTGACACAATTGGAGGAAAATGTCAGCTTGTTGGCGATGATTTGTTTGTAACGAATTCAGCACGTTTGCGTGATGGCATCAAAATGGGGGTAGGCAATTCTATTCTCATAAAAGTTAATCAAATTGGTACATTGAGTGAAACACTTGATGCTGTAGAAGTAGCACATAAGGCAGGTTATCGTGCCATTATATCTCATCGTTCAGGCGAAACAGAGGATTCTTTTATTGCAGATCTTGCTGTTGCAACGAATTGTGGACAAATTAAAACAGGTTCTCTTGCACGTTCGGATAGATTAGCAAAATACAATCAACTTATTCGTATTGAAGAAATGCTAGGAGCCCAAGCGCGTTATGCTGGTGATTTATATCGTGTATAGTTGTGAGCACAAAATATAAAAGTATGAGATCATTTAGACTATGAAATTGAGATTTCTTATCAAAGGCATATACGCAATAATTTTTAAGTGTTTAAATTTATAGGGATTAAGATGAGAGGTATAATTATTAGTCAAGATCAAGGAACTTATCTCGTTTCGGGTGATGATGGTAAACGTTATCAGTTTGCGACTTGGGATTGGATGGGAAAGAATCCGCCAAGGATCGGTTGTACTGTTGATTTTGTTTGTGAGGGGGGTGTTGTCAGTTCTGTTTTTCCATTGTTGAGACCAGGTACAGAGAACTCAAAGATAATGTTCGCACTCCTTTGTTGGTGTTCAGGTATCTTTGGTGTCCATCGCTTTATGGTTGGTAAAGTTCGGACTGGTGCTTTAATGCTGGTTCTATCCTTATCATTGTTTGGATTGATAATTACCGGTATTTGGGCAATTGTTGATTTTATAGTCATTCTTGGTGGAAGATTTACGGATAAAGATGGGAATCAGATTACAGATTTTTAAAAATTTTATAATAAAGAGAAAGTAATTCAGTTCTCTTGTTATTTTTATCAATATATTAAGTTCATAATGCCGAATTATTGTACTATATGTCTTTAATGTGAGATATTAAGAGAAATATGCACAGTTGAATAAAAGTATTGAAAAAGACTGTGCTATTTTATGTGAGTAAAACAACGGCGTAAATCCACTAAGGTGTGTTTTGTATTGCTGCTTATAGCAGCAGAAAACATTAGCTCATTGGGGGGATCAAAACTATTTTAATTTCACGTTTATCACGGCTGCTACAAATTTTATTTATACCGTGAGGTTAATCAACATATTATAAAAAGAAATAATCTCTTTATGAATAACACATGAGGAGAAGCTTTATAGGTGGTCGAGGATGAAAGGTAAGATTATTGGTCAGGATCAAAGGGTTTATCTCGTTTTTGGAGATGATGGTAAGCGTTATCAATTTTCGCTTGAAGATTTGTTAGGGAAAAAACACCAAAGGTAGGGGATACCATTGATTTTGTCTATGAATGGATACCATTAAATCTATTTTTCCTATCTCGGTTGAAGGTCAGTCACAAAAATTAAATGTGATGCGAGCGATCGTTTACCTGTTTTTGTGCATTGGGGATTCATCACTTTATGGCTGGTAAAGTTGGAACGGGCATTGCAATGCTTCTTATAACGATAACAGGTATAGGGCTGTTAGTTACTATACCGTGGTCGTTTATCGATTTTATAGTTATTTTATCCGGATATTTTAGGGATGAAAATGGGGATAAAATTATAAATTGGTAGAAATTTTAGAATAATATAAAATGTAAAGAGCTAAGAATTTTCTTTACTTTTAATGTTGTCAATATATTAATTTAATAATGTAAATTATTTTAGTCTATGTCTTTAAATGTGAAATATTAAAGAAAATTATGAATATTTAAATAAAACTATTGAAAAAGACTGTACTATTTCATATGAAAAAAGCAAAGGTGCAAATCGAACAGCGTGCTTTGTATTACCACTTGTAATTGCGGGAATTTTAAGTTGTTGGGGGATTTTTAGCTTTTTAAATTGTCATATATCACGGTGAATACAGACTGTATTCATGCTGTGAGGTTTATTCAACATATTATCATATTAGAAGAAAAGCTTCTTTATGAATAACAATTTTATAGGTGGTGAAGATGAAAGGTAAGATTATTGGTCATGATCAAGGAGATTATTTCATTTCAGGGGCTGATGGTAAGCGCTATCAGTTTGCGAATTGGGATTGGTCAGGAAAAACGCCGCCGAAAGTTGGTGACGTCGTTGATTTTGTGTGTGAAGGGGATACCATTAAATCTATTTTCCCTATCTTGACTGAAGGTCAGTCACAGCAATCAAAAGTGACGTTAGCGGTCGTTTGTTTTTTTCTAGGTGGACTAGGAATTCATCGTTTTATGGTTGGTAAAGTTGGAACGGGCATTGCAATGCTTCTTATAAATATAATAAGTGTAATACTTATAATAAGTGTAATATTTATGCCGGTAGGGCTTATAGGAGTTTTTTTGATAATTACACCTTGGGTATTGATTGATTTTATAGTCATTTTAACAGGAAATTTTAAAGACAAAGATGGGTGTAAAATCACAAGTTAGTGGGATATCCAATATTTGTAATACAAAAAGTGGGGCATTCAGCTTACTTTGATTGTATTTAAGGGGGGGATAAATTGGTGATAACAAATTGTTTGAGTGTATAGATTTGGTAATGAGGTATTAATCAAAATCGTGCATAGTTGGGCAAAATATTAAAAAATTTGTGCTGTAAAGACTGTGCTATTTTATGTGGACAAAGCAGAAACGTCGATCAATCAAAGTGCGCTTTGTACTACCTCTTATGACGGTGGGAGTCTTAAGCTATTTCAGTTATCACATTTATCATGGTGAGTATGGATTGTATTCACGCAGTGAAGTTAATCAGCATATTAGCGAATTAGAAAAGGAGCTTCATAAAATAGAAGCTGAGCGGATATTCATGGAAAAGCGTATTTCTCTTTTACGCAATGGACATATAGAAAAAGATATGCTGGATGAGTATGTCCGAAAGAATTTGAACTTTTCTAAGCCAAATGAACTGACAATCTTAATACCTTGAAATGATACCAAAGGTAAATGAAAAATCGCTTAATTTAAACAACAATCAGCAATGATATTGTTTAAGCCGATTGATAAGGCTTGTAACTTTTGTTCGTAAAGGTTATTCCTAAATAATCATAAAAGGGAGTTTAATATGGCAGAACGACTTAAAAAAAATTCTGCGTCGGTGGCGCGCACTGCATTATCAAGCACCACAAAGAAAGCACCAATAGCAGACTTTACAAAAGAAGAAGAAATTGATGCTTATCGTGAAATGCTTTTAATTCGCCGTTTTGAAGAAAAAGCAGGACAACTTTATGGTATGGGGCTTATTGGGGGATTTTGTCACCTTTATATTGGTCAGGAAGCCGTTGTTATAGGAACATTGAAAGCGGCAAAAGAAGGTGATCAGGTTATTACGTCTTACCGTGATCATGGTCATATGTTAGCCGTTGGGATGAGCCCACGTGGTGTCATGGCAGAATTAACGGGACGTCAAGGTGGCTTTTCCAAAGGGAAAGGTGGCTCGATGCATATGTTCTCTAAAGAAAAGAACTTTTATGGAGGACATGGTATTGTTGGTGCGCAGGTTCCAATTGGTTCAGGTTTGGCATTTTCGAATCAGTACCTTGGTAAAGATAATGTGACATTGGTTTATTTTGGTGATGGTGCCGCAAATCAGGGGCAGGTTTACGAAAGTTTTAATATGGCTTCACTTTGGAAGCTTCCTGTTGTTTATATTATTGAAAATAATCAGTATGCTATGGGAACGTCAGTTTCACGTGCATCTGCAGAAACTGATTTTTCCCGACGTGGTCTTTCTTTTGAAATTCCAGGTATTGTTGTTGACGGTATGGATGTTCGATCAGTAAAAGGAGCTGCTGATGAAGCGATTTCTTGGGCACGCTCAGGTAAAGGACCGATCATTCTTGATATGCAGACCTATCGCTATCGTGGTCATTCCATGTCTGATCCAGCAAAATATCGTTCAAAGGAAGAAGTCCAAAAAATAAAAGAGGAACACGATCCGATTGATCAAGTAAAAAGTCGGATTCTTAAGAAAAATTGGGCGAACGAAGATGATTTAAAGTCTATTGAGAAAGAGGTTCGTGCAATTGTTGCTGATGCGGCAGATTTTGCACAAAGTGATCAAGAGCCAGATGCTTCTGAGCTCTATACTGATATTTTAGTTTGATGCGAGGGAAGCAAGTATGTCTATTGATATTTTGATGCCGGCGCTTTCACCAACTATGGAAGAAGGTAAACTGTCTAAATGGCTCAAGAGAGAAGGTGATAAGGTTAGCTCTGGCGATGTTATTGCTGAAATTGAAACGGATAAGGCTACAATGGAAGTAGAGGCCGTTGATGAAGGTACTCTTGGTAAAATTTTTGTGCCTGAAGGTTCTGAAGGCGTAAAGGTCAACACTGTTATTGCGATTTTGTTAGAAGAAGGTGAGCGTGCTGAGGATATTTCGCAACCTACGGATACAGCACAAAAACCTAAGGAATCTCCTCTTTCTCTGCCTTCGTCAGTTCCGCAGGTTCCTACTTTTGATACGTCTCCTGATTTTGATATTCCAGCGGGAACACAAATGGTTACAATGACAGTTCGTGAAGCGCTTAATCAGGCTTTGGCTGAAGAAATGCGGCGTGATGAAAAAGTTTTTCTCATGGGGGAAGAAGTCGCGCAATATCAAGGTGCCTATAAGGTTAGTCAGGGTTTATTGGAAGAATTCGGAGAGCGCCGAGTTATTGATACCCCAATTACAGAGCACGGCTTTGCTGGGTTGGCTGTTGGGGCTGCTTTTGGAGGGTTACGTCCCATTGTTGAGTTTATGACCTTTAATTTTGCGATGCAGGCGATGGATCAAATTATTAACTCAGCAGCAAAAACACGTTATATGTCTGGTGGACAAATGACCGCTCCTATGGTTTTCCGAGGTCCCAATGGTGCGGCTGCCCGTGTTGGTGCTCAACATTCTCAATGCTACGCTGCATGGTACAGTCATGTACCAGGTTTGAAAGTTGTCATGCCTTATAGTGCTGCAGATGCAAAAGGTTTGCTGAAAGCTGCTATTCGTGATGATAATCCTGTTATTTTTCTTGAAAATGAGATTTTGTATGGGCATCAATTTGATGTCCCTCAACTGGATGATTTTGTTTTGCCTATTGGTAAGGCGCGTATTCATAAGTCTGGACAAGATGTGACGATTGTCGCGTGTGGAATTGGAATGCATTATGCCGTTCAAGCGTTGCCGGAAATTGAACAGCTTGGTATTGATGTTGAATTGATTGATTTACGAACCATTCGCCCGATGGATCTTCCAACAATTCTTTCTTCGGTTAAAAAAACAGGTCGTTTGGTAACAATTGAAGAGGGATTTCCTCAGTCATCCGTGGGAACTGAAATAGCAACGCGTGTTATGCAGCAGGCTTTTGACTATCTTGATGCGCCAATTGCTACGATTTCTGGCAAAGATGTTCCGATGCCTTATGCCGCTAATCTTGAGAAGTTGGCTTTGCCTAATACTGCTGAAATTATTGAGGCCGTTAAGGCTGTGACATACAGAGCATAACGGAGGAAAGCATAATGCCCATTAAAATTACAATGCCAGCGCTTTCCCCTACGATGGAAGAGGGAAATTTAACAAAATGGAATATTAAGGAGGGAGATAAAGTTTTCTCTGGTGATGTTATTGCTGAAATTGAGACGGATAAAGCGACAATGGAAGTCGAAGCCGTTGATGAAGGTAGGGTTGCCAAAATTGTTGTTCCTGCTGGAACACAAGGCGTTAAAGTAAATGCTTTAATTGTTGTTTTAGCAGAAGAAGGTGAAGATTTAGCTGAAGCTGCAAAAGTTTCAGAAGAAATCTCTTCTTCTACAAGACAAGAACCAGAGGGCGTAAAACAGACAGATTCTCTGAAACAGACGGACTCAAAGGGTACAAAAATGTCTCATGAATCATCAGCTCAGCAATTAATGCAGCAAGATAAAAAGGAAGCGCGTCTTTTTGCCTCTCCCTTAGCGCGGCGATTAGCATCTCAGGAAGGTCTTGATTTATCCCTTATTTTTGGAAGTGGTCCGCATGGGCGTATTATCAAGCGCGATGTAGAAAAAGCTGTAAGTAGTGATATTTCTAAAGTGTCTTATTCATCACAAATAGGGGAGCTAGTAGCTACAGGTGCTTCTGACAAACAGATACTGAAACTCTTTAAAGAGGATGAATATACCTTCGCACCCCATAATAATATGCGTAAAACAATCGCAACACGTTTGATGGAATCAAAACAGAGAGTTCCACATTTCTATGTAACGGTAGATTGTGAACTTGATGCGCTATTAGCACTGCGTACACAACTGAATGCTGCTGCACCAATGATTAAGGGGCAGGAAGAAACTCAGCCTACTTATAAGCTTTCTGTTAATGATATGGTGATCAA
This sequence comes from Bartonella sp. MR168JLCBS, assembly GCF_042194175.1. NCBI lineage: Bacteria > Pseudomonadati > Pseudomonadota > Alphaproteobacteria > Hyphomicrobiales > Bartonellaceae > Bartonella > Bartonella sp. MR168JLCBS. Next base: position 29,617 of record NZ_JBHIMP010000010.1, read on the forward strand.
AGCTGTCGCACTTTCTTTGAAAGCTGTTCCTGATGCGAATGTCTCTTGGCTTGAAGGCGGAATGCTTCATCATAAACATTGTGATGTTGGGGTTGCTGTTTCTATTCCCAATGGATTAATTACGCCGATTATTCGCCATGCAGAGGAAAAGCAGTTATCCCTTATTTCCAAAGAGATGAAGGATTTTTCAAAGCGTGCGCGTGAGGGCAAGTTAAAAATGGAAGAATATCAGGGTGGAACAACAGCTGTATCAAATATGGGGATGTATGGTATAAAAAGTTTTTCGGCTATCCTTAATCCACCGCATGCGACGATTTTTGCGATTGGTGCAGGGGAAGAACGCGCCGTTGTTAAAAATGGTACATTAGTTGTTGCGACAGTTATGTCAGTTACAATTTCTGCGGATCATCGTGCTGTCGATGGTGCTTTAGCCGCAGAGCTCGCGCGGACTTTTAAGAAGATAATCGAAAATCCATTAGCAATGTTAGTTTGAACTGTTTAACAGTTCTTCACGTAAGTTGTGAGAGAGTGTGTTAAGAGAATAAAAACAAATTTAAGAGTTTGAAGAGCAATGTTATTGCTATTTCTGGTTTGGGTAAAGCATTTACGTGAAGCTTAAAGCAAAAGACATAAGATAATTCTGTGATGTTGTTTTGCAGTCTTAAGTTCAAAAAATGCATATCCGTTTTATATATATCCATGGAGGAATTACTGTGGCAAATCTTTATGATGTAATTGTGATTGGATCAGGTCCAGGCGGATATGTAACCGCAATTCGTGCAGCACAATGTGGTTTTAAGACTGCGATTGTTGAACGTGAACATTTGGGAGGGATCTGTTTAAATTGGGGATGTATTCCAACAAAGGCCCTTCTACGTTCAGCGGAAATGAAACATTTTGCTGAACATGCAAAAAATTATGGATTAAAAATTAATGGTTCAATTGAGGCAAACATCAAAGATGTTGTGGCACGTTCACGCGGTGTTTCAGCACGTTTAAATGCTGGCGTTGATTTTTTAATGAAAAAAAACAAAATTGATATTATCTGGGGTGAAGCAAAGCTTACCAAAGAAGCGAAGGGAAGCCATCCTGCGGAAATTATGGTTTCTTCATCCTCAAAACCGATTATGCAACCGCAAAATCCAGTCCCTAAAGGGACGTTAGGGGAGGGAACTTATCAAGCAAAGTATATCATTATTGCAACGGGCGCACGTCCTCGTGTCCTTCCTGGTATTGAGCCAGATGGAAAACTCATTTGGACTTATTTTGAAGCTATGATACCGCCAGCAATGCCAAAATCGCTTTTGGTTATAGGGTCTGGGGCTATTGGCATTGAATTTGCCTCTTTTTATCGTGATATGGGAGCTGAGGTAACTGTTGTTGAAATGATGCCCCACATCATGCCTGCTGAAGATATTGAAATTTCAACGTTTGCTTGTAAACAGTTAGAGAAAAAAGGTTTACGCATTCTTCGTCAAGCAAAAGTAACAAAGGTTGAAAAATCTTCTGATTCTGTGACTGTACATATTGATGTTCAAGGTAAAATAGAGTCAATGACTGTTGACCGATTGATTTCCGCTGTTGGGGTGCAAGGTAATATTGAGAATCTTGGTTTAGAAGCTTTGGGAATAAAAACCGATCGCGGGTGCATTGTAACCGATGAATGGAGTTGGACGGGGGTGGAAGGCATTTATGCTATTGGTGATGTAGCAGGTCCTCCTATGTTGGCACATAAAGCAGAAGAAGAAGGTGTGATATGTATTGAGCATCTTGCAGGTTTAAAGAATGCTCATCCGCTTGATAAAAGAAAAATTCCAGGGTGTACATATTGTACACCACAGGTTGCCTCTGTAGGGCTTTCAGAAGCTACAGCAAAAGAAGCAGGTTATGATATACGTATTGGTCGTTATTCTTTTGCTGCGAATGGCAAGGCGATTGCTTTGGGTGAAGATCAGGGGTTAGTAAAAACGATTTTTGATAAAAAAACAGGACAGCTTCTTGGGGCCCATATGGTAGGGGCTGAGGTAACAGAATTGATACAGGGTTTTGTTATTGCCATGAATCTTGAAACAACAGAAGAAGAATTAATGCATACTGTCTTTCCACATCCGACTTTATCGGAAATGATGAAAGAAAGTGTATTGGATGCTTATGGTCAAGTTTTAAACGCTTGATGACTGGATTGTGTGAAAGATTTTATATTTTTGATTGTTACTTCGTATTTATAAGGCAAAGGCTTAAATGGTTACGGTTGTTGATAGAGTTACAAATAGACGTTTGCGTCATCCTGAAAAGGCACATCGTCCTGATACAAGCGTTCAAAAAAAGCCAGATTGGATTCGTGTAAAAGCGCCAACATCACCAATTTATAAGGAAACACATGGTATTGTACGTACGCATAAGTTAGTGACTGTATGTGAAGAAGCTGGTTGCCCTAATATTGGCGAATGTTGGAGCCAGCGGCATGCTAGCTTTATGATTTTAGGTGAAATATGTACGCGTGCTTGTGCTTTTTGTAACGTTGCAACAGGTATTCCACTTGCCGTTGATGATAATGAGCCAGAACGCGTAGCCGATGCTGTTGCACGGATGGAATTAAAACATGTTGTCATTACATCTGTTGATCGTGATGATCTTGCTGATGGTGGTGCTGAGCATTTTGCAAAAGTTATTTATGCGATTCGTCAAAAAACTCCTAAAACAACAATTGAAGTTCTGACACCTGATTTTCGTCATAAGGATGGCGCTTTAGAAGTTGTTGTTGCTGCTAAGCCTGATGTTTTTAATCATAACTTAGAAACAGTTCCTTCTAAATATTTGAAGGTTCGTCCAGGGGCACGTTATTTTCATTCAATTCGTTTATTACAACGCGTTAAAGAACTTGATCCAACAATTTTTACAAAATCGGGAATTATGGTTGGGCTTGGGGAGGAGCGAAATGAAATTTTGCAATTGATGGATGATTTGCGCTCTGCTGATGTTGACTTTATGACGATTGGACAATATTTGCAGCCTACACGAAAACATCATCCAGTTGTTCGTTTTGTGCCTCCTGAAGAATTTGAGTCTTTTGCCAAGATTGGTAAAGTAAAAGGATTTTTACATATGGCCTCCAATCCTCTGACGCGTTCATCTCATCATGCTGGAGATGATTTTGCTATTTTGCAAAAAGCGCGTGATGAAAAATTTTCCTTACAGAGATAATTATGCCGATTTTTACAATACATCGGCAGATCACCCATAGTGCCAGTGAAATGTTTGAGCTGGTTTCAGATATTGAGCGTTATCCTGAATTTTTACCAATGTGTGAGTCTTTGATAGTACGTTCTCGAAAAGAGTATGGGAAAAAAATGTTGCTTCTTGCGGATATGACCGTTGGCTATAAGATTATCCGTGAAACTTTTACGACTCAAGTATTTCTTCAGCCGGAAAAAAATCTTATAGAAGTTAAATATATTGATGGTCCATTCAAATATCTTGAAAATCGTTGGTCCTTTCATGATATTGAAAATACCAATGCATGTAATGTAGAGTTTTTTATTGATTATGAATTTAAAAGTAAAACGCTTGGATTAGTGATGGGCTCAATGTTTGATATTGCGTTTCGTAAATTCACCGACGCTTTTGAGAAGCGTGCGCATCAGATTTATGGCTCTACGATAACATAGTCTATTCTGTTATTTTTTAACAATACGTATTGCTTATAACAGCGTGAAGGTGAAAACTGGTTTTCATCTTTACTATTTGTTTTAATTCATCTTTTTCAGCTTTGAAAAGCATATTAAAGGAATATCATTTTAAATGATGAAGATGATGCACAGCTTTACGCTTTTGTTTCTCTTTTTTAATAGAGGCATATCCAAACAAAACGCCCAAATAGGACATGCTTGCGTCATACCCATTTCATAATAAATAGTAGAGATACTCGTAAAAGTATATAAATCAACATCTTTACACTTATGAAAAAGTCAGCCTGCACCATTGATTTGCCATCTCTCAAGATGTTGCGCGAGCTCTTAGCATTTGAGAGAGGTACAAGTATCCCTTTCTTTAATCATTTTATTTATACAGTTTTTTTCTTGTGGCGTGCAAGTGAATAAATTTGATTGATTCAACTTAAAGTTGTGGCACAATAAATCATTTTTTCAAGATGTTGACGATTATAGACTCAATGTGGAATAGAGAGCTTTGAAATTAGTATGGGGAATTCAGTGAAGCAATTCCAGAATCATTTTAAAAACATTTTCAACAGTTGCATGGCGGATAGCATTGCGGTTAAGATGACCAAAGTGCATTTCTTTGTGCAGAGTTTTATGATTTTTGTAAGCAACTGCGCAGTGCACAAGTCCTACAGGTTTATCAAGACTTGCTCCTCCTGGACCAGCAATTCCTGTTACAGAGACTGCAATGTCAGCTTGTGAATGTTTTAATCCACCCTCAGCCATTGCAAGAGCAACTTCTTTTGAAACGGCGCCATAGGTTCTTATAAGTTCAGCACAAACGCCAACAAGGCGTGTTTTAGATTCATTTGAATAAACAACAAATCCACAATCGAGAACATCTGACGAGCCTGCAATATTTGTGAGGCTTGCAGCAATGAGTCCTCCTGTACAAGACTCTACAGTTGTTAACAGCAAACCTTTTTGGCGAAAGATATTAAGGACTTCATGTGCTTGTTTTTCACAAAGATATGTCATTGGGGAAGTTCTCCTGAATAAAGAACGCTCACTGTTGCAAGAGCAGCAATTCCTTCACCGCGACCAATAAATCCAAGCCTTTCATTTGTTGTTGCTTTGATAGAGATTCGATCAGGTGTTATTGAAAGTATCGTCATAAGATTTTCTGTCATGGCATGACGATAGGGACCAATTTTAGGATTTTCAGCAATAATTGTGATATCAACATTGGCGATACGACCACCTGCTTGTTTTAGAATATCAAGAGCATGACGGAGAAAAATTTCTGATGATGCATTTTTCCATTGAGGATCAGAGGGAGGGAAATGTGTGCCAATATCTCCAGCACCTCGCGTAGCGAGCAGGGCATCTGTTAGCGCATGAAGAGCAACATCCGCATCGGAGTGTCCATTCAATTTTTTATGAAAAGGAATTTTTATACCACATAAAATAAGAAAATCACCATCCTCGAAAGAGTGAACATCATAACCATTGCCGGTGCGGATATCAGGAAATATTTGCATTTTCTTTTGGAGATATAAATGTGCAGTATTAAAATCTTCATGCCATGTAATTTTTATGTTGTTAGGATCCCCAGAAACGGTACGCATAGGAATTCCAAACCATTCGGCAATCGCAGAATCGTCAGTGAATTCTTTTTTGCAAGCTTGTTTTGCTTGTTTATGGGCCGCTAAGATATGTTCAAAGGGAAAACACTGTGGAGTTTGTGCACTATAAAGATGGGTACGGGGAATTGTTTCTAAAACATGCTGATTATTTATACGTTTAAGGGTATCAGAGATGGGCAGAACAGGAAGAACACCTTCTTGAGGTGTGATCGTGTTGTGAATGTTATCAAGAAGCTTGTTTTCGATAAAGGGGCGTGCACCATCATGAATATGCACATATTGGGGATTGAATTTTTTGAGTGCCTGAAGTCCATGTAAGGTAGAGATTTGACGTGTCCTGCCTCCTTCAACGATAATAAGGCGCTCTTTAAAATCGCCGATAGCTTGTTCACAGATTTGACGATCTTCTGGATGAATAACAAGGATAATTGTTGTGATAGCTGGATGCTGCAAAAAACAATGCACGGTATGATAAATAATCGGCTTTTGTCCTAGAAGCCGATATTGTTTTGGAATTTTATGGGGAGACCCTGCTCTTTCACCGCGTCCAGCAGCTAATATTATTGCTGCAATAGAAATACTTAATCTCCTCGTGTTATAATCTTAGTTTGCTTTTTTGTCATTAATTTTAAAATGATTTTGAAAGGATGGTTGTTGTAGATCAGCAAGGGATATCACGGATAACACCTCAAAAAAAGCATTTAATGCTTTTTGAAGTGCGGTATTTAAACCACAAAAATCAATCAAGGGGCAAGTCGGTTCTGCAGTATCGAAACATTCTGCGAGGGAAAAGTTGTCTTCTGTTACTTTCACAACATCAGCGACTGAAATCTCTGCTGCGGGTTTCGCCAACCTAACTCCACCATTGCGTCCACGCACTGTTTGTATAAAACCTGCTTGAACAAGCAGCTGAAGGATTTTAAATAAAAAAAGTTCTGAAACGGCATATGCTTTAGCAATTTCTGGAACACGACTGAGAGTTCCCTGATTATCTGCACAATACATGAGCATTCGAAGAGCATAATTTGTTTGTTTTGTTAATCGCATCTCATTTCCTTCGTAAAGTATCGTCGAACACAGTTTATTTTAAGATATTTTGCAAAATGTAGAAGTTCTTTCTCATTGACTATATTTGCCCTATTTTAAATGTAGTATTAGTATTGTCAATTTTTGCTACAAAAGGTTATATGAGAATAATGGGATAAGGGTATGTAAGCTCATGACGAATATAACATCTGTAACGAATCTTCAAGACATAGATAAAAATACTTATAACGATGAGTTGTATCGTTTAAGTAAGGTATATATTTTTTTAGGGATTACAATTATTGTATTGGCGTTACTTACGGCCTCTGTTTCATTTATTATTCTTATTGGATTAACCCCTGTTGTTCCCAGTAGAACAGTAACCCTTATTCTTATAGGGATTAATAGTTTTTGGGTTTTAGGGCTTATTGTCATCGTTTTTTATGAGATGATTCCGATTATTCGTGCTTGGCGTTCAAGGCGTGCAGGATCGCGTCTTCATGTGCGCCTTATTTCATTGTTTGCACTTGTTGCGACAATGCCGGCTGTTGCTGTAGCTCTTGTATCGGGTCCAGCACTAAATTTGGGACTTGATCGATGGTTTGATACAACAACGCGGCAAATTGTGGGCTCTTCTATTGATTTAGCAAATGCTTATGCAGATGAAATGCTTCAAAATTTAAAAAATTTATCCTACGCGATGGCATTTGCACTTGATAACAAAAAACTCTTAGAACGTAATCCGGCTGAATATAGGATGCAATTGACGCGTCATGCTATAGGACGCAATTTGCGTGGCGCATTTTTGTTAAGTTCTAGCGGAGCTATTTTTATATCGAGTGCTCTTGGTGATGAAGATAAACTGCCAATTCCTCCTTCCAATCTTATTGAACGTGCAACCAGTGCGAGGCCTTTTTCTTTTCAACCAGGCGTGCATGATTATTTTGGTATTATTTTAAAATTTACCAACATTCCAAACACATTTTTATATTTGGTGCGTGACGTTGATAAAGGTGTTTTATCTGCTTTGCGTTTAACAGAAGTCAATACAGATCGTTATCGTGATTTAAATGAAAATCGCCTGCTGACGCAAATTGCATTTGGTATGCTTTATTTATGTCTTTTTTTTAGTTTATTCCTATCGGCTATTTGGGCTGCTATTGCTGTCGCTGATCGCTTAGTACGTCCTATTCGTCTTCTCATTAGTGCTGCTGATGATGTTGCTACTGGAAATATGGAAATTTTTGTGCCAGTACGCGCGAAGGACGGAGATATTGGGCAATTATCCAAAACTTTTAATTACATGGTCAGTGAATTGAAAAGTCGGCGCAATGAGTTGATTGCAGTACGTGATCAAATTGATGAGAGACGGCGTTTTTCTGAAGCAGTGTTATCGGGTGTAACAGCAGGAGTAGCGGGTATAGATGATAATGGTGATATTACAATTATTAATCGATCTATTGAAGCGATGTTTGATATTCGCTCTGAACACGTTGTTGGACAAAGTCTTTTATCTTTAAGTGCTGAAATTTGGCAGGTTTTTCAGTTTGCACGTTCATTGGATCGTAAAAATCATCGTGAGCAGGTTACTTTAAACGTTGCAGGAAAAGAGCGTGTCTGTAATGTCCAAGTTACGATGGAAGAGGATGATGGACAGGGGCAATCTTGGGTCCTAACAATTGATGATATTACAGACCTTGTTGCAGCACAACGTACAGCGGCGTGGGCGGATATTGCACGGCGTATTGCACACGAAATAAAAAATCCTCTCACACCCATTCAGTTATCCGCTGAACGCATTCGTAAACGTTATAACAAAGTTATTACACAAGATAGAGAGGTCTTTGAGCGGTGTATTGAGACAATTATTCGACAGGTTGGAGATATTGGGCGTATGGTTGATGAGTTTTCCTCTTTTGCACGTATGCCCAAACCACAAATGCATATTTTAGATATACGAGAATTGTTGCGCGAAGCATGTTTCTTGATAGAAGTGACACGACATGATATTCATTTTGAGCAAGATTTAGGAAGTCTACCACTTATGGGTGCATTTGATAACCGTCTCATTGTACAAGCTTTTTGCAATGTGATCAAAAATGCGAGCGAATCCATAGATTCAGTTATGCGAGAGGAAAATATTCACGGTCATATTCTTATCCGTTCTTATCGTCAAGAGGAATGGGTGGTTGTGGATGTTGTTGATAATGGGAAAGGACTTCCTAAAGAGCAAAGACAAAAGTTATTAGAGCCCTATATAACAACGCGGGAAAAAGGAACAGGGCTCGGGTTAGCCATTGTGCGCAAAGTTATTGAAGATCACGGTGGTTCCATGGAGCTTCATGATGCACCGGAGAGTTTTTATGAAGGTCGTGGTGCGATGATTCGTTTGATGTTTCCGGCGGATGGGGGTAAGCAGGGTAGTATTATACAAGCCATAAATCATAAGATAGGGGAATAGTATGGTATCAGATATCTTGATTGTTGATGATGAAGCAGATATTCGTGAGCTTGTTGCTGGTATTTTAGATGATGAAGGTTATGAAACGCGTGTTGCTTGTAACTCTGATGAAGCATTGGCTCAAATTAGTGAGCGTATTCCAAAGCTCATTTTTTTGGATATTTGGCTACAGGGTAGTCGTCTTGATGGTTTAGCATTGCTTGATGAAATTAAAACGCAATATCCGGCTCTTCCGGTCGTTATGATCTCTGGTCATGGTAATATTGAGACGGCTGTTTCCGCTATAAAGCGAGGGGCATATGATTTCATTGAAAAACCTTTTAAAGCAGATAGACTTGTATTGGTTGCAGAGAGAACACTTGAAAACTCAAATTTAAAACGTGAGCTTTTAGAATTGCGAAAGCGTTCGAACGAAACATTAGAGTTGCTCGGAAAATCGACAGTTGTAAAAAATTTGCGTCAAATCATAGAAAAAGTAGCACCAACCAATAGTCGCGTCATGATAACAGGTCCTTCAGGGGCAGGAAAAGAGACTGTTGCACGAACTATTCATGCGCTCTCAACGCGTTCGAATGGGCCATTTGTTACAATAAATGCTGCAACGATTACTCCGGAAAGAATGGAAATAGAGCTGTTTGGCAGTGAAATGGAAGGAAGAGAGCGCAAGATCGGTGCCTTAGAGGAAGCTCATGGCGGTATATTATATCTTGATGAAATTGCTGACATGCCACGTGAGACTCAAGGTAAGATTCTTCGGGTGTTAACGGGGCAGACATTTGAAAGAGTTGGCGGCACAAAACGTGTTAAGGTGGATGTCCGTATTATTTCTTCGACAGCGCAAAATCTTGAAAACCTCATTTCCGATGGGCGCTTTAGAGAAGATCTTTTCCACCGTCTTTCGGTTGTTCCTATTGCTGTTCCGCCCCTTTCAGCGCGTCGTGAAGATATTCCAGAACTTGTACATCATTTTGTAAAAACAATATCACAGCAGGTTGGGATTAAACCGCGTGCAATCAGTGATGATGTGATTGCTATTTTGCAAACGCATGCTTGGCCGGGTAATGTGCGGCAATTACGTAATAATATTGAGCGTCTTCTTATTCTTGTGCGGGATGGTGATGGTCCTATAACAGCGGATTTTCTTCCCAGTGAAGTAAGTGATTCTTTGCCACGTCTTCAAATGGATTCAGATGAAAGTATAATGGATTTGCCGTTACGTGAAGCACGAGAATTGTTTGAAAAGAGATATTTAGTGGCACAGATTGGGCGTTTGGGTGGAAATATATCACGTACTGCTGAATTTATAGGCATGGAGCGTTCAGCTTTGCACCGTAAACTTAAAGCGCTTGGAGTTTCTTAAAGCGATGCGTGTTATTATTTGCGGAGCAGGACAGGTTGGTTATGGGATAGCAGAGCGTCTTGCTGCTGAAAATCACGATGTTACTGTTATTGATATTGAAACGAGATTAATTGAAAAGATTCGCGATACATTGGATGTGAGAGGTTTTGTTGGTCACGGTTCACGTCCTGAAGTTCTTTTGGCTGCAGATGCAGACAAAGCTGATATGTTGATTGCTGTCACTTTGTTTGATGAAGTCAATATGGTAGCTTGTCAAGTGGCACATTCATTATTTAATGTGCCCACAAAAATTGCTCGTATTCGTTCACAATCTTATTTAGAGCCACGTTATAAGACGCTTTTTTCCAGAGAGAATATTCCCATTGATGTGGTTATTTCGCCAGAAGTTGAAGTTGGGGAAATGGTTTTGCGCCGTATTGCTTTACCTGGTGCAATAGATGTTCTTTATTTTTGTAATGATGATGTTGTTGCGCTAGCCTTGGAATGCATGGAAGATTGTCCAGTTATTAATACACCTTTGCGTCAATTAACAGAGCTTTTTCCAGATCTTCATACGACGGTTACCGCTATTAAACGTGGCGCGGAATTATTGGTTGCACATTCAGAAACGCAATTACGCGTTGGTGATATAACCTATCTTGTTGTTGCTCGTGATCAAATGCGCCGTGCTGTTGGGCTTTTTGGTCATAAAGAACAAGATGCCCACCGCATGATTATTGCAGGAGGCGGTCACATTGGCCTTTATGTTGCACAGGCTATTGAAAAGCGTTTCCATAAATTAAAATTGAAGATTATAGAATCGCATAGAGAAAGAGCTCTCACGATTGCTGATCAGCTTGAAAAAACAACAGTTTTATACGGTAACGTGTTAGATCCAGTGATTCTTCAAGATGCGGGAATTGATCAGTCCGATTTAATGATTACATTGACCAATCAAGATCAGGTTAATCTCTTAAGCGCTATTATTGCTAAAAGATTGGGCTGCAAAGCCAATATGGTATTGATTAATAATGTTGCCTATCAAGAATTTAGTCGTGCTGTTGGTGTGGATGCATATCTTAATCCCCATAGCGTTACAATATCGAGAATTTTGCAACAAATGCGCCGTGGACGTATTCGTTCTGTTCATTCAGTTTTTAATGGCCGAGCAGAAATTATTGAAGCTGAAGTGATGCAAACATCTTCATTGGTTGGTAAGTCATTATCAGAGCTCAATTTATCAAATGGTTTGAGAATTGGTGCAATTTATCGCAATAAGACAATAATACAGCTTTCGGCAGATACGCGCATTTTGTCTGGTGATAGAATAGTGATTTTTGCTCTTGCTGATAGGGTTCGTGATGTTGAACAACTCTTTCGCGTAAGTTTAGAATATTTTTGATATATTATCTATGGATATTTGTACTTTTTGGTATAGTGGACAATTAAGATTGGTGGATAGGCTTTGTTTGTCCTCAATGGTTAAAACTGGACAGCGCGTTAAGCTTTTTAGTTATGATAAAAAAATAGATAATCTTCCTGCCGGTGTTGAGTTGCATGAAGCCGAATCAATTTTGCCACGCTCAGCAATTTATCGCCTTGATCCCGATTTTTCTGATGATAAACCAGGGTGTACAATTGTTCAGTTTTCGGATTTTTTTCGTGTTATGCTGATGAAATATCAACAAGGTGTTTGGTTAGATACAGATGTTTACCTTGTTAAACAATTTCATCCAGATGCGGATAAGGTTTGGTTGGCAAGAGAAAATAATACAAGAGTAGGCGTTTCTGCACTTTATTTTCCGCCTAATAACCCTATTATAAAAGTATTTGAAGATTATTGGGCAGGCACAGAAATTATTCCTCATTGGCTTGGGTTTAAGCGTCGTGTTTGGAGACCTTTCTGGTTAAAGAGGAAAAAAATGCCGATTTTGCCGGGAAGTCTTGGCGTTACGATATTTGGCAATGATGGTATTTCGCGATTAGCAAAACGATATGGTTTTTTTCATGCAGCAAAGGAAAAGGAAACTTTTTATTATTGGACTGGGCGAAAAGCTGAACGTATTTTTGAACCAGCTTTTGGCGTAAAGCCGCTTACAGATTCACGCTTGATAGGCTTTCATATTCACAGAAAGACAAAAACCACGAAAAGACCTCGGGAAGGAAGTTTTTACCATTGGGCGGTATCTCGCATTCCTGATGTTCATCATTTGTTTAAGTAGAGTTATTATTGCTATTTTAACTATTGGGATTTTAATCTATCTTAAACAGCTCTTGATTGTAGCTTGCACAAGAGAGTAATGTTAACGTATGGATAAAAACATTGAATGTGTAAAGAGCGGTTGTTATATGAACGGAAAGTAGAAATATGAGTGATCCAATGAAAACAGCATTAAGCCTTGTTCCTATGGTTATTGAACAAACCAATCGTGGTGAACGGGCCTATGATATTTTTTCCCGTCTTTTAAAGGAGCGGATTATTTTTATTAATGGTCCTGTCGAAGATGGTATGGCAATGCTTGTTTGTGCACAATTGCTTTTCTTGGAAGCGGAAAATCCTAAAAAAGAAATTAGTCTTTATATTAATTCTCCAGGTGGTGTCGTAACATCTGGTATGGCTATTTATGATACTATGCAGTTTATTCGCCCTCCTGTTTCTACGCTTTGCATGGGGCAGGCGGCATCTATGGGGTCTTTATTGTTAACAGCTGGAGCAAAAGGTCATCGTTTTACATTGCCAAACGCACGTATTATGGTGCATCAACCATCCGGTGGTTTTCAAGGTCAAGCTTCAGATATTGAGCGACATGCGCAAGACATTATAAAGATGAAACGGCGTTTAAATGAAATTTATGTTCAACATACAGGTCAAGATTATGAGATTATTGAGAGAACTCTCGATCGCGATCATTTTATGACAGCAGAAGAAGCCAAAGCGTTTGGCTTAGTTGATGATGTTATACAATATCGTGCAGAAACTGAAAAAGAAGAAAAAGATTAAGAATTTTTATAGAAAAAACAGCTACTTTAAATCACAGAGTTTTATAAAAAATATCGCAAAATAAGAGAAACACCTAAAAATATTGAGACATGCATGGTTTTCTATATGTCTTTTAGTTTTCATGATGAAAAGCTTCCTTTGGAAAGGCAAAGTATTCATATATCGTGGTGAAAGGAAAGAAAAATGAGCAAAATTAGCAATAGCGGGAACGAATCAAAAAATACTCTCTATTGCTCGTTCTGCGGCAAGAGTCAGCATGAGGTGCGTAAGCTCATTGCGGGGCCTACTGTATTTATCTGTGATGAATGTGTAGAGCTTTGCATGGATATTATTCGGGAAGAAAATAAGTCTTCTGGGGTTAAGGTGCGTGATGGTGTTCCTACGCCACAGGAAATTATAACAGTTCTTGATGATTATGTTATTGGTCAGCAGCATGCAAAGCGTGTTCTTTCTGTTGCTGTTCATAATCATTATAAACGGTTGGCGCATCAGTCTAAAAGCAATGATATTGAGTTGGCTAAATCAAATATTCTTCTTGTTGGTCCAACGGGCTGTGGTAAAACTTATCTTGCACAAACATTAGCACGTATTATTGATGTGCCTTTTACGATGGCGGATGCGACCACTTTGACGGAAGCAGGCTATGTAGGTGAGGATGTAGAAAATATTATTTTGAAACTTCTTCAAGCTGCTGACTATAATGTTGAACGTGCACAACGTGGCATTGTTTATATTGATGAGGTTGATAAGATTTCTCGTAAGGCTGACAATCCTTCTATTACAAGAGATGTTTCGGGGGAAGGAGTTCAGCAAGCGTTATTAAAAATTATGGAAGGAACGATTGCTTCTGTTCCTCCTCAAGGTGGACGTAAGCATCCGCAACAAGAGTTTCTTCAGGTTGACACCACAAACATCTTATTCATTTGTGGGGGAGCTTTTGCTGGGTTAGAACGGATTATTTCAGGGCGTGGTGAAAAAACTTCTATTGGTTTTTCTGCGACCGTTAAGGCTCCTGATGAGCGTTGTGTCGGTGAAATTTTTCGTGATTTAGAGCCTGAAGATCTTATAAAATTTGGTTTAATACCAGAATTTATTGGGCGCCTTCCTATAGTCGCTACCTTAGAGGATTTAGATGTTAACGCCCTTATGCAAATTTTATCACAACCTAAAAATGCTTTAGTAAAGCAATATCAGCGTCTTTTTGAAATGGAGAATGTCGAGTTATCATTTCATGAAGATGCTTTACGTGTTATTGCGAAGAAAGCAATTGAACGTAAAACTGGCGCTCGTGGTTTACGTTCTATTATGGAGAAGATCCTTCTTGAGACGATGTTTGAGCTACCGGCTCTTGAAGGCGTTCAAAAAGTGGTTATTTCGAGTGATGTCGTTGATGGGAAAGCGCGTCCTCTTTATATTTACTCAGAACGTGCAGAAGATAAAGAAAATGTATCAGCATGATATTGTGCTAAGCACAATATGAAAGGTGGTAATAAACAGTATTTGATGGGTGTTTATAATAATATCATTATAATGCTTGATTTATGTATTAGTAATTACCACTTCATGTATTGTGAAGAGCTGAGGTTTTCTAAAGGTGAGCTGGTTGTTGTAGATAGCTCATAGGCTCCAGAAAGGAGAGTTATGCAATATATTGATGAAAAGACAGATGAAGTAAGAGATGGGGTTTATGCTGTTTTACCTCTTCGTGATATTGTTGTCTTCCCCCATATGATTGTTCCACTTTTTGTGGGCCGCGAAAAATCAATTCGTGCTCTTGAAGAAACGATGGCGGTTGACAAGCAAATACTCTTGGTGACACAAAAAAATGCTTCTGATGACGATCCAAAATCAGAGGATATTTATCATATTGGTACATTTGCTAATATTCTTCAACTTTTAAAGCTTCCTGATGGTACTGTAAAGGTTTTGGTTGAAGGAACTGCACGTGCAAAAATTAGTCAATTTGCTTTAAGTGAAGGTTATCATCAGGCATATGCGACTGTTACAGAAGAATCTAGAGAGAGTGATGTTGAGATTGAAGCTCTTTCAAGGTCAGTGATTGCTTATTTTGAAAACTATGTAAAGCTTAATAAAAAAATCTCTCCTGAAGTTGTTAATGCGATTGGTCAGATTGATAATCCTTCTAAGCTTGCCGATACGATTGCTTCTCATTTGATGATTAAACTTGCAGAAAAACAGGAAATACTAGAGCTCTTACCTGTACGGGCCCGTCTTGAACGTGTTCTGTCCTTCATGGAAGGAGAAATTTCTGTTTTGCAGGTTGAAAAACGTATTCGTTCGCATGTTAAACGGCAAATGGAAAAAAACCAACGAGAATATTATCTCAATGAGCAGATGAAGGCTATTCAAAAAGAGTTAGGGGCAGGTGATGATAGCCGAGATGAACTCTCTGAATTAGAAGAACGTATCAAGAATACAAAACTATCCAAGGAAGCACAGGAAAAAGCTGGGGCAGAATTGAGAAAATTACGGAATATGTCTCCTATGTCTGCAGAAGCGACAGTTGTCCGTAACTATCTTGATTGGTTATTAGCAATGCCTTGGGGTAAAAAATCTAAGATTAAAAACAATTTAGATTTTGCTGAAAAGGTCATGAATAATGAACATTTCGGTCTTGAAAAGGTTAAGGAGCGGATTATTGAATATTTGGCTGTACAAAGTCGCGCGTCAAAGATAAAAGGTCCTATTATTTGTTTGTTAGGTCCTCCTGGTGTAGGGAAAACATCATTAGCGCGCTCTATTGCAAAGGCGACGGGGCGTGAGTATGTTCGTATCTCTTTGGGAGGCGTGCGGGATGAAGCAGAAATTCGCGGACATCGCCGAACATATATTGGTTCGATGCCTGGAAAAATTATCCAGTCTATGAAAAAAGCAAAAAAATCTAATCCGCTTTTCTTGCTTGATGAAATTGATAAAATGGGACAAGATTTTCGTGGAGATCCTTCATCCGCTTTATTAGAAGTTCTTGATCCTGAACAAAACAGTACATTCATTGATCACTATTTGGAAGTTGAATATGATCTTTCTGATGTCATGTTTATCACAACTGCCAATACGCTTAATATTCCAGGTCCGTTAATGGATCGTATGGAAATTATTCGTATTGCTGGTTATACTGAATGTGAGAAAATGGAAATTGTTAAACAGCATCTTTTACCAAAGGCACTAAAAGATCACTCTTTGTCTAAAAAAGAACTCAGTATTTCTGATGGAGCACTAAGGTCAATTATTCAGTTTTATACACGTGAGGCAGGCGTTCGTAACCTTGAGCGTGAACTCATGAAAATTTCCCGCAAATCTGTTACAAAAATTCTCAAAACGCATCAAAAATCTGTAAAAGTTACAGAAAGTAATATTCATGATTTCTTGGGTGTTAAACGTTATCATTACAATCAGATTGAAGGAGAAAATCAAATTGGTGTTGTGACAGGCCTTGCGTGGACAGAAGTCGGTGGAGAGTTATTGACCATTGAAGGAGTTATGATGCCCGGCAAAGGTAAGATGACTGTAACTGGAAATTTACGTGATATTATGAAGGAGTCCATTTCAGCGGCAGCATCTTATGTACGTTCTCGTGCTGTTGATTTTGGTATTGAACCTCCACTTTTTGAAAAACGCGATATCCATGTTCATGTTCCAGAGGGTGCTACGCCAAAAGATGGCCCATCTGCTGGGATTGCAATGGTGACAGCAATTGTTTCGGTTCTTACAGGAGTAGCTGTGCATAAAGATATTGCAATGACTGGTGAAATTACTTTACGTGGACGCGTTTTACCAATTGGTGGATTAAAAGAAAAACTCCTAGCAGCTCTTCGAGGAGGGATAAAAAAGGTACTTATTCCTGAAGAAAACGCAAAAGATTTGGTTGATATTCCTGACGATGTCAAAAATAATATGGAAATTATTCCGGTAAATCATGTGAGTGAAGTTTTGAAACACGCTTTGGTTCGTTTTCCAGACACTATTGAATGGAAAGAACCCTCTACGGTGGCTGTCCCAATCCGGTCAGAGGGCAGTGATAGTGAAGGAATACAGATTGCGCACTGATTCACTTATCTCATTTATAACGGCATTTTTTAGGTGGCAGAAGGCGTTGTTGAGGTTATTGTTCTGTTTTTTGTTGGAAAAAGTGAAAAATTCCGTGAATAACTGTGATTATTGCTAAAAAAACAATGTTTTGGATAAAAATAAGACTTCTGTTTGCTGTACTTTTCAATAAACTGACCAATAACATGATTAAGTCATGTTGTCAGGTAATATAGGGAAAGGAAATATTTTATGAATAAAAGTGAATTGGTTAGCTCCGTTGCTGAAAAGGCAGGTGTTTCGAAAGCGCAAGCTGGTGCTGTTGTTGATGCTTTTATGGCTTCTGTAACAGAAGCTTTGGCTTCAGGGGGAGATGTTCGTCTTCCAGGTTTTGGCTCTTTTGAAGTTTCTCATCGTGCTGCAACAAAGGGGCGTAATCCTTCAACTGGTGCTGAGATCGATATTCCAGCACGTTCTGTACCTAAATTTTCTGCAGGAAAAAGCCTTAAAGAAGCAGTTAATAAAAAATAATTTAAGCTACATAAAAAAACCCGATTTATTTATAAGCGGGTTTTTTTTTAGCACATGTATTATGCCCATTTTTCATATAACACGTTGAGATTTTTGCGGTATTTTTTATTTTCATGTATTACTTGTATTTTTGAAAATAATTTTAAGTGTTGTATAAAATACTGTCAGCTTAAAATATATTTTTTAGCCTTTTCAGTAAAATATTGCACTGTATTAGTGCAGTACCGGTGTGGCTTATAAAATGTAATGTTAACTTTTATTACGCTGAAGTGTTACGATATTTATTTCAAAACAAGATCCGTAAATAGTATGAGGCAAAAAACTCTGTAAAGTCTATAAAAGTTATTATATACTACCATTTACGCTTAATAAAAGTGCATGTTGGTGCCACCGTACTGTTTTTCTCAGTTCCTATAATGTTGCGATTAGCCCTCAACATCTGAGATGAGTGCATAAGGAATAGTTTTATTCTTTTACTTATACGCCAACCTTGCTTGTGACGCACCAAGAGGATAAGTTTTATTGATTTATTATAAGAGATTCTGAAATGAAAGAATCTTATGATATTCAGATTTCACTTTCAATATTGTGATTTTTCTTGGCATTTGAGAGGGAAGAGATAGATCCAGCTCTATCCTACAAATATTTTTTCCATATCCCTATTTCACTTGTGATATGCAAGCGAGCGTTTTTTCTTCATCACACAAGAGTTAAAGTGAGAGAATAACACAAATTTTGATGAAGGAAGTTAAAAAACAGAAAAATTACTCTTATAAAATAATGTATATTACGTAATATAAAAAATATTAATAGAGATAATACAGTATTGCTTGTTTATTTTCCATCTATTTAAATTTTTATTATTCATAATATATTGATATAATTATTTTATTTTTAGTCATTAAATCATATTAAATTGTTGATAGCGGTAAAGGTTTTTTATAGCCAAAAGTTATTTTACAAGCACCTACATAATTAAATAAATGATGAAACGTAGAGTAGTATTTATTGATTGGGGGAGACAGTCTTTAAAAGGCTTTAGAATGATTTTTTCACGAGAGTCATAAAGATCTATTCAGTAGATGAGAGGCGAATCGTGTGTTTTTTATAAGGAACTCTTTGATTCTTTATCTGCTAACCACTGAGTACAATCATTGAGAGCTCTTGCTGTGATGGCTTGTTTTTTTACTAATTTTTTTTCTTTACTTGCTAGGCGTTTTCCTGAATGTCTAATAGAAGCAATAGGGGGAAAGAGTCCGAAATTGATATTCATTGGCTGAAAGGACTGTGTTTCTGCTTTTTCATCTATGATGTGTCCCCCTGTAATATGATTCAAAAGGGCTCCGAATGCTGTCGTTTGTGGGGGTAGGCAAGGGGAAATATGATGATATTCGGCAGCAGCAAAACGTCCAGCAAGAAGCCCTATTGCCGCTGATTCTACATAACCTTCACATCCGGTAATTTGCCCTGCAAAGCGTAGTTGTTTTTTTTGTTTTAAACGAAGGGTTTGATCAAGAATAATTGGCGAGTTGAGGTAGGTATTGCGGTGAAGACCACCAAGACGCGCAAACTCTGCTTTTTCAAGACCGGGAATCATTCTAAAAATGCGAATTTGTTCACCATATTTCAGTTTTGTTTGAAAGCCGACCATATTGTAAAGCGTTCCAAGTTTATTATCTTGGCGTAATTGAACGACAGCATAGGGTTTAACTGTAGGGTTATGGGCATTGGTTAAGCCCATAGGTTTCATAGGACCGTGTCTTAACGTTTCAAGTCCGCGCTCAGCCATAATTTCAATGGGGAGGCATCCATCAAAATAGGGCGTTTTTTCAAAGTCACGAAACTCTGTTTTTTCAGCATTTTTTAATGCTTCAACGAATGTTTTATATTGTTCTTTGTTGAGGGGACAATTAAGATAATCTTTTCCTGTTCCCTCAGGACCAATTTTATCATAGCGAGACTGATACCAACAAATGTTGATATCAATACTATCGGTATGGATAATAGGTGCAATCGCATCAAAAAAAGAAAGAGCTTTTATACCGGTTATTGCTTGTAATTCTTGAGCAAGTGCAGGTGATGTAAGGGGACCCGTTGCAATGACAACATGTTTCCAAGCTTTAGGAATTTCTTGAACTTCTTCACGTTTGATTGTTATAAGAGGATGGTTTTCGATTGCTGTCGTAACGGTTTTTGAAAATCCATCACGGTCAACAGCAAGGGCACTACCTGCGGGAACTTTGTTGGCATCAGCAGCTTTCATAATTAACGATTTCGCTAATCGCATTTCAGCATGTAAAAGCCCTACGGCATTTGTTAATGAATCATCGCAACGAAATGAATTTGAACAAACCAGTTCTGCCAAATTATCGGTTTTATGGGCATCTGATTTTTTTTCGGGTCGCATTTCATGCAAAACAACAGGAATTCCTGATTGAGCGATTTGCCAGCTTGCTTCACACCCCGCAAGACCACCACCGATGATATGAATTGGGATATCGAATGTCTTTAACATAATTGACTTTTAGCGTAAGCAGTTATGTATGAAAAGCATAGATTTTGTTTTTTTTAATATATTTGTTTGCTTTTTTCCCGTAATTAATGGTATAGAGACGCCGCTTGTATAAGGTTATTAGCTTGTAAGTTTGAGCGGATGTGGCGAAATTGGTAGACGCACCAGATTTAGGTTCTGGCGGGAGACCGTGGGGGTTCGAGTCCCTCCATCCGCACCAAAGCAATCCCTTAAGTGCTACGGATTTCTACGTGTCTGAAATTCCGCTTCATGGTAAATGTAACACTCGAAGTGTTAGAATGTAATGATTATTAGAGTGGGTTTATCCCTCTCCTTAGGAAAATGAAGGTGTTTAATGCAGGTTACCGAGACGCTTAATGAAGGACTGAAGCGCGAAATTAAGATCGTGGTTCCAGCGAAAGATTTAGAAGAAAAGCTGAATGAAAGATTGGATGATACCAAGGGAAAAATCAAGCTTAATGGTTTTCGTCCCGGTAAAGTGCCTAGTGGACATTTGCGAAAAATGTATGGTAAATCCTTTATGGCGGAGATTCTCAATGAGATACTCAGTGATGCGCCTCGGTCTATTTTAGCAGATCGCAATGAACGTGCAGCGATGCAGCCAAAAATTGATATAGATGAAGATGAAAAAATTCTAGATGGCAAAGCTGATTTTACTTTTAGTTTAAAGTATGAAGTTTTACCAAAAATTGAAATTAAAGATTTTGAACATATTAAGGTTATCCGTGAAATTGCAACTATTCCTGAACAGGATATTGATGATCAAATCAATCGCGTCCTTTCTTCTACGCGTAATTATTCCCTAAAAGAGGGGGCTTCTGAAGAAGGTGATCGTATTACCATAGATTATCAAGGTAAGCTTGAAGGCGTTCCATTTGAAGGTGGGGCAGATAGTGATGCACAACTGATTCTTGGATCAAAACAATTTATTCCTGGTTTTGAAGAGCAATTGGTTGGTGTGAAAGCTGGGGATGCAAAAACGATTTTTGTTAAATTTCCTGATGATTACAGTGCAGCACATTTGGCCGGACGGGAAGCAGAGTTTGACATTACTGTCAAAGCTGTCTTTAAACCAGATGAATTAAAAATTGATGATGAAGCAGCACAAAAAGTTGGTTTAGAGTCTCTAGATCGCTTACGTGAGGTCGTTCGTGGGCAGATTGAAAGCCAATATGGTTCAGTGACACGTCAAAAAGTTAAGCGTCAAATTCTTGATGCTTTAGATGCTGATTATAATTTTGAGATTCCTGAGGAACTTTTAGAGATTGAGTTTAACAATATATGGGCTCAGGTTAATGATGATTTGAAAAAGGCTGGGCGCAGTTTTGAAGATGAAGGTATTACAGAAGAAAAGGCACGGGAGGAATATCGTGTCCTTGCGCAACGTCGTGTTCGTCTTGGTTTGGTGCTTTCTGAAATTGGAATGAAGGTTGGTGTTAAAGTTAGTGAGGATGAGCTAAAAGCAGCCGTTTTTGATCAGGTTCGCCAGTATCCTGGACAAGAGAAAGAGATTATGGATTTTTTCCGCAGGACTCCGGAAGCTGTTGAAAATCTACGTGCTCCGATTTTTGAAGAAAAGGTCATTGATCATTTATTAGCACAGATAAAAGTCACAGATAAAGAAGTGACGGTTGAAGAGTTGATGAAAGAATATGACGAATCAGATGTCCCTGAAGAAAAGCCGGCAAAGAAAAAGTCTGCAGTGAAAGAAACGTCTACAGAGAAAACATCAGCTAAGAAAAAAGCTCCTAAAAAAGCTTAATA
The DNA here is from genome assembly GCF_042194175.1 of Bartonella sp. MR168JLCBS. Lineage (NCBI taxonomy): Bacteria > Pseudomonadati > Pseudomonadota > Alphaproteobacteria > Hyphomicrobiales > Bartonellaceae > Bartonella > Bartonella sp. MR168JLCBS. Next base: position 51,624 of record NZ_JBHIMP010000010.1, read on the forward strand.
TTTATGCAAACAGAAAAAGCCCGATAGAATCGGGCTTTTTGTAAGATTTATATCCTAGGATTGCACTGAGAGAATGGTTTTAGATAAGCCATGAGTATATTTTAAAATATTGGTAGTGGATTGGCAATGAGCATCATTGATACGCGTACTCCTGATTCTAAGCGTTTTATTTCTGGAGTTACAGGTGATTGGGAAGTCATCATTGGCATGGAAGTTCATGCGCAAATCATATCAAATTCAAAACTTTTTTCAGGAGCATCAACCAAATTTGGTGCAGAGCCAAACAATCATGTATCACTTATTGATGCAGCCATGCCAGGTATGTTGCCTGTTCTTAATCAAGAATGTGTCCGTCAAGCGGTTCGAACGGGGTTAGGATTAAAGGCGCATATTAATTTAAAATCTGTTTTTGATCGCAAAAATTATTTTTATCCAGATTTACCGCAGGGGTATCAGATCTCTCAATTTCGCTATCCCATTGTGGGAGAGGGAAAGATTATCATATCTGTTGGTCCAGATTCGAATGGCCAATTTGAGGATATTGAAGTAGGAATTGAGAGGTTGCATCTTGAACAGGATGCTGGAAAATCGATGCACGATCAACATCCAACGATGTCTTTTGTAGATCTTAATCGTTCTGGTGTTGCTCTTATGGAAATTGTTTCCAAACCTGATATGCGCTCATCAGATGAAGCCAAAGCCTATATGACAAAATTGCGTACGATTGTTCGTTATTTGGGCACTTGCGATGGCAATATGGATGAAGGTTCTATGCGTGCAGATGTCAACGTATCTGTTCGTCGTCCTGGTGAAAATTTTGGAACGCGCTGTGAAATTAAAAACGTTAATTCTATTCGCTTTATTGGTCAAGCCATTGAGTATGAAGCGCGTCGTCAGATCGCAATTTTAGAAGATGGAGGCGTCATAGATCAAGAGACTCGGCTTTTTGATTCGGCTAAAGGTGAAACGCGCTCTATGCGCTCAAAAGAAGAAGCACATGACTATCGTTATTTTCCTGATCCTGATCTTTTACCATTAGAATTTGATCAAGCGTTTGTGGATGCTTTGGCAGCAGACTTACCAGAATTGCCTGACGCTATAAAAGCACGTTTTGTTAAGGAAATGGGATTGACAGTGTATGATGCTTCCATTCTTGTGACAGAAAAGGCTATTGCTGATTATTTTGAAGAAGTAGCACGTGGGCGTGATGGAAAAATAGTTGCCAATTGGGTGATTAATGACCTTTTAGGGGCTTTAAATAAAGATAATTGTGAGATTGAAGAGTCACCGGTATCGCCAAATCAATTGGGAAGCATTATTGATCTCATAAAAGAAGGAGTTATTTCTGGAAAAATTGCCAAAGATCTTTTTGAGATTATTTGGAATGAGGGGGGAGATGCACGCCAAATTGTAGAAGAGCGAAATATGAAGCAGGTGACAGATACAAAGGCAATTGAAAGAGCCGTTGATGAAATCATTGCTAATAATTCTGATAAAGTTGCGCAAGCAAAACAGAAACCCGCTTTAGCTGGTTGGTTTGTTGGACAGGTAATGAAAGCAACAGGTGGTAAGGCAAACCCTCAAGCTGTTAATGAATTGGTTAAGATGAAACTTGGCATAGATTAAATTTTATGGGGTGGAGAAGAAGCCATACATATGATATCTTCTTGAAATTAAGGGATAGCACGTTATCCTATCAATTGGAATTGTAGCTGAATTTACTAGTAACTTTTTCGGTAATTTCAATCGTTAACAGTTTTATTCCAACGATTAATTTCATGAGCGCACTAAATGAATGGAATAGCAGATGGCTCATTTTTTTAAGCAAATCTTCACATGGTGGAATGGCAATACCATTGGTACGCGTTTTTTCACATGGCGCAAAGGTAAGCGGATAGGGGAAGATCAATTTGGAAATATATATTATGAAGGGGGACTTCATAAGGATGGTTATCCGCACCGTTGGGTTATCTATAAAGACTATTCTGAGGCCTCTACTATTCCACCAGGTTGGCACGGCTGGATTCATCATCGCTGTGAGTACCCACCAACACAGGAGGATTATCATCCTTATGAATGGGAAAAGCCTCATGTTGCAAATATGACAGGAACAAGTGAGGACTATCGACCAAAGGGGGCTATCACCTCCAATGGAGAGCGTTCTTGTGTGCATGAAGATTATGATGCGTGGTCACCTAAAAAATAAAAGATTTTAGTGTGCGCGTGTATTTTTGTCTTATTGGACTCTATGTTATGAAAAGAATTATTTTTAAGATGCGATTGATTTTGATATGATGAGATTTTTTTTATTGTTAGGGGTAAAGCATTTTATATATATTTTTTTAATGGGAGTTTTAGTATTTTTATCCTTAAATAGTGGAGTGCGGGCTGAGCGTATTAGCAATGGAATTGCTGTTTTTGCAGGTCTTGACAAAATCACGGGGCGGACCACACGTTTTGAAGTTACTCTTGGTAAAATTTATCAGTACGGTGCATTACAGGTGACGCCACGTGCGTGTTATACGAGCTCTAAAGATGAACCAACGCGTACAACTGGTTTTGTTGAAGTCAATGAAGTGACATTAGATAAAAAAGTACGGCGTATTTTTACAGGATGGATGTTTGCAGATAGTCCTGGTTTGAACGCTGTTGAGCATCCTATTTATGATGTGTGGTTAAAGGATTGCAAGCAGAATTCTCAAGATCTTCCTCTTCAATGATTAGTGTGTTATCTATTATAATACATTGATTTATAATGGCCCTTTATCATTTTACAACTTAATAAGAGGTTCAATTTCCTATGATTGCCTCATTTAAAATTTTTCTATATTGAATTAATCCAAATTATTCTCTTGCGCATTACAAGTGGCGGATGTGCAGATAAGATTCTCTAAGATAAGGAATAAAAATTTCCTTCATGAACTGTTTAAATTCAAAGAGGCATCATTAAAATAAACATATTTTGCAGTGTTTCATAAGAGACAGTTCTTGAATTATATTTGTTAGAGGTTGAAATGAAAGGCTTGTTGATATTTGTTAAAGAGATGAACTGAAGCTTTTGCATTTATGAGGGAAACAGACTATCAAGTGAGTAGTTCATCATGAAACACTAATGAATATATCTAGAGAAAGCTGTGTTGATAGTTTTTTCTCATAGAGATGTCGTTTTTCATTCAAAGAGTAGAAGCAATGCAAGCTATATTAATGGAAAAATTGAGATTTAAGATTATTTAAAGTTTATCAATCGAAGTATAGTTTGGTTATAAAATGCAATGATCAGTATGTTTCTAGTAAAAAAACAATGTTTATATATTTTTATTATACACCACCTCATAAGTGAGTTTGTCTATTCGTAAGTTCTTGTATATTACATGATAACTTCACATTTAAATAAGCAGGATACCGCTAAGTTTGTAAATCATATTCTTGATATCCGTGCTTTTTAAAATCTTTTGTATAAAATACACGTGTTTTCATGTAGAGCTATTGAAAATTTAAAAAGGGGCTTCGAAGAGGCGTTGAAAAGATTCTGCATCACTGGGAGTGGTATATTTATTTTGTATAAAGAATAACCCATTCTCTAAAGAATACGAGATTTTATAAAATGAAAGTTTCTAGTCACCAACATAATAATGTTTCTCGATTACCGAAACAACCTAAAGAACCCTTGTTGAATGTTCCATTTATTATAGTTGTTTTGATAGCATTTTGTTTTTGTCTTTATTGCATTTCTCAGTATTTTTTTTCTCATAAGGTTTATGTTGAAAGTCTTGAATTTTTTTCATTTATACCAGCATTGTTTAAGAGGGATCCTGTAGCACTCTGTTATACCATGGTGAGTTATTCATTTATGCATAGTAGTTTTAAACATGTTGCTCTTAATATGGTTTGGCTTTTGGTTTTTGGCTCTCCTTTAGCAAGGCATTTTGGTGTTTTACGTTTTTTAATTTTTTGGGTGTTAACGGCTGTTATTTCTGTTTTGACTTATTTTACATTTCATCAAGAAAGTACCATATCACTTATTGGGGCGTCAGGTGCCGTATCTGGAATGATGGGAGCTATTGCACGTTACGGTTTTTCTAGTGGTTATCTATCTGTTAATGCGCAGAACGAAAATTTTTTGGGACCTTTATTGTCCGTCAAAAAAGCTCTGTGTTCTAAGGGGGTACTTGTTTATATGAGTGTATGGCTGACGGCTGATTTTATCATAGGTATTTCTTCTATTTTGTTTGAAGAAAATGGCATCTCAATAGCATGGGAAGCTCATATTGGCGGGTTTCTTGCGGGTTTTTTGTTGGTTGGTTTTTTTGATGTTTCACAAAAAAATTAAAAACTAGAATCTAAGATATTTATGTGCCACATAAAGCGCTATTGTTGCTGCATTTGAAACATTTAATGATTTAATATTTCCAGGCATATCAAGGCGTGTTAAAGCGCAAACGGTTTCACGTGTTTTTTTACGTAAACCTTTACCTTCTGCTCCTAAAACAAGAGCAATTTTATTCCCTGTTAATGCTGTTTCTAGAGGTTTGTCCCCTTCTGAATCGAGACCAAAGCTTGTAAAACCTGTTTGATGAAGTTCTTGAAGAGCTTCAGCGAGGTTTCGTACGGTAATATAATGAATCATTTCCAGAGCTCCAGATGCCGCTTTCGCAAGAACACCGCTTTCGTGGGGAGAGTGACGGCAAGTTGTAATAAGCGCTTTAGCTTTCAATGCAACTGCAGAGCGCATAATAGCGCCAACATTATGCGGATCGGTAATTTGATCCATGACAATGACCAGATCAGTATTGGTTAGTTCCGAAAGTTTGCATGGTTTGAGGGGTAAAGTTTCCAAAACAATACCTTGATGAACAGCCTCACTTCCAACAAGCGAATCAAGATATTTGGGGGTGCATAATGTAACAGAGCAAGGATAATCTGATTCGGATATATTTAATCGTTTTAAGGCATTTTGTGTAACGTAAAGACATTTTAAAATTCTTTTTGGGTTTTCTAAAGCTGCCTGAACAGAATGAATGCCATAAAGATGGATGATCCCTTGCTGTAAAGAAGCAGCTTTCTTCTTTAGGTGTGTAAAAGATCGAGAAGGAGAGCCTTTTGTATCGCGATATCGGCGACGTAAACGAGCATAATGAGAATTTTGTGATGTTTTTTCTTTCATAGCTTCTTTATAGCGTGTTAATAAGAAAAATAGAGAGAAAAAATCTGTGATTTAAAGTTATGAGCAGGAAATTTGTACAGAATTGTATTTATTCTGTTGACAGATACAATAGTAATCGTCATAACCACTTCGCAATCAGATTGAATTGAATGGGTATTCAAGATGGTTTCCGTAATGTCTCATTGCGCGACTTTACCGGTGTAATGGAGGGGTGCCCGAGTGGTTAAAGGGGGCGGACTGTAAATCCGTTGCGTATGCTACGTTGGTTCGAATCCAACCCCCTCCACCATTCATCGAAGGAGAGTTATTATGTGAGTCAAGCGGGTATAGCTCAATGGTAGAGCAGCAGCCTTCCAAGCTGAATATGCGGGTTCGATTCCCGCTACCCGCTCCAAATAGTTGTTGGTGATTGGGCAAATAGGTATGATGGAGGATATTCCATTTATAGATTGGGTGGGGTTTTCCGTCTAAGAGTTGTGGTGATTGAGCTGGTTACAGCCTAGTCGGATTGAGTTTTGCAGGACTGTCCCTAGGTGCTAACAAGAATAGGGAATAAAACAAGAGATTAATAGCGATGGCGAAGAGCAAGTTTGAACGAACAAAACCGCATGTTAATATTGGTACGATTGGTCACGTTGATCATGGGAAGA
>NZ_JBHIMP010000091.1:0-323 GCF_042194175.1 Bartonella sp. MR168JLCBS
TACTAAAACTCTAAGGATTTTACGCGCTTTCATTGCATGTGCATTACTTCATTACTTTTCGCATTTTACTCATGCTATAATAACAGATACTCCTTGATCTGCATGATTAACTGATTGACGAAAAACACTAAAGAGCTCGCGCCCAAAACCATAATGATTATCTGAAAGATCATCAGGAGGGATGACCTTTCGTACATTAAATTTAAAACATCTGACTTTTACCCACCTGAGCATCAAAACAAACGACATCACCATCCTACAAACGCGCAATAAAGCCATTATCCAAAGCTTCTGGTGTCACATGGACTGCAGCAGGAATTTTT
>NZ_JBHIMP010000091.1:405-653 GCF_042194175.1 Bartonella sp. MR168JLCBS
TACGATTCGCTTTTGGTCCTTGGTAACGAATGACAGCAATAAACTCTTTACCATTCAAAGCTCCAACTTTAAAAGCCTCGTGAAACCCCTCTTGATCATTAAAGACAAGAACTGGAGCTTCAATCGGCCAATGCTCAGATTTAACGGATGAAACTTTCATAATAGCTGTACCCAAATCTCCCGACAAAACACGAATACCACCATCAGGTTGAAACGACTTTCTCCATCCTGCTAATACCTTATGATTC
>NZ_JBHIMP010000091.1:708-994 GCF_042194175.1 Bartonella sp. MR168JLCBS
AAATTTTGCGTCAATTGCATAAGCATTGAAACCTTTACCGAAAACTGTACAAACATCTTCATGAACTAAACCGGCCTCAATCAATTCGCGAATAATAAATCCCACACCATCAGCCAGCTACATGAAAATGATTGATATCAGCCAAACCGTTAGGGTAAATCCGTGCTAAAAGAGAAACAACTGACGAAACTTTCTGCAATATCATGCCCTGTCAACCGAATACCGCCAACAGCGCAGCCAAGCAATTAAATGAATGGCATGATTGGTAGACCTTCCTGTTGCATTT
>NZ_JBHIMP010000091.1:1037-1360 GCF_042194175.1 Bartonella sp. MR168JLCBS
TACCAAGTGGCATATAATCATCGCCAAAGGCTGTCATTTCAAGTACATGCTTGGTAGCTTCCTGTATTAAAGCATCACGCAAAGGTGTATTGGCATTGACAAAAGAAGCTCCCGGCATGTGTGGAACCCCATCATCTCCAGTATCACTTTATTTGAGTTAGCAGTTCCATAAAATGTACATGTCCTTGGCTCATGATAAGAACGTGCTTCTGATTCCAGCAATGTTTACCGATCCATTTTATTTTCTGCATAACACTGGTGCATTTTTGCTTTTTCGTCATTGCTTTGACCACTATCATAGTGCCAGCAGGAACAAAAATTTC
>NZ_JBHIMP010000092.1:0-943 GCF_042194175.1 Bartonella sp. MR168JLCBS
GGTGCATTTATTCTGTTAGCAAAAATCGCACTTATACTTCTCGCCGGACTCGGACCTTTCTTCATCATTGCATTACTCTGGCAACCAACCTATCGCTTTTTCGAGCAATGGATAGGCCAAGTCTTGAGCTACATAATTCTCATTGTGCTTCTCGCCACTATATTTAGTCTAATGATGAATATCTTTGCAAATTACATGGAAGATCTGAAATTTGATGGACAGCAAAATATCGGTTACACACTTGGTGGTGCGCTCATCTTGTCCATTACCTCCATTATGCTATTGCTCAAACTATCCAGCATTGCGAGTGCTTTGGCAAAAGGCATTACCTTTGGACATCTCTGGAGACACGGTGCAGGGGTAGGCAATGCTTCTCAAAAAAGTCGCACAGCCAAATGAGAAAAATGTCTAGGAGCGCAAGAGATAACTCTCCGCGCTACTACTGAAGATTTTCGTAAATAAAATTAGATCGAAAAGCAGCCAACATTATTTCTAATCAAAATTGAAATAATGATAAAAAAGTGTTAAACAGAATTCAACAGTCGAATAAAGAGGAATGTTAAAATGAGATCAATCATTTTTACAATTTTGATTGCGAGTCTTTTATCGGCTTGCGCATTGGCTCCAAAGCCAAAACAACCCAATAACTGGAATCGAATGCCTGTTAATAAAGTGGTCCCTGCCGAAATTCAGCGAGGAGTGATATGAAAAAAAAAGAAGTGAAACCAGTAAAAGCCGAACGACTGAACAGTTATTATGAAGAAAGCCGAGGTTTAGAACGTGAACTCATCAGCGAGTTTATAAGATCACGCAAAATAGCGTGGCGTGTAGCGTGCGTTGTTGGCATTTTTGGGTTGTTTGGCATGATGTGTGGGGTGGTTGGCTTTTCTCAACCAGCTCCCACTCCCTTGGTGCTGCGCGTTGATAACACAACTGGCGCGGT
>NZ_JBHIMP010000092.1:1001-1360 GCF_042194175.1 Bartonella sp. MR168JLCBS
ACCGTGAAAGTTATGATTACGACACCATTCAGCTGAACTATGATACTGCAGCACTTTTAAGCGCTCCAACTGTTCAACAGGAGTTTTACAAAATCTATGAGGGTGAAAATGCCCGTGATCAAGTGCTTTCCAATAAAGCGCGCATTACAGTTAAAGTACGCTCGATTCAGCCAAATGGGCGAGGTCAAGCGGCTGTGCGTTTTACAACACAACAACATGACAGTAAAGGCACAGTTGGGCCAAAGCAACATCAAATCGCAACAATTGGCTACACCTATGTTGGTGCGCCAATGAAATCATCTGATCGATTGCTTAATCCTCTTGGTTTTCAAATTACAAGTTACCGCGCTGACCCGGAA
>NZ_JBHIMP010000093.1:0-1358 GCF_042194175.1 Bartonella sp. MR168JLCBS
GTTCGAATCCCATCGCCCGCTCCATGAGTTGCGTAGTGATCTGCTTTAACAAAAGTCTTCTTCTAGAATGCATTGTGTGTAGTTTTTCGTCAGGTTTTGTACCGATTTATTTTTTCGAAAGAAATTTTTCAAACTTTCAAAGCTTTTTCTTCTTTTTACTGCTAAATTCTGATTTTCGAAGTTTTTTTGCTCTTCCTACTTAAGATAAAACTAAATATTAGACCATAATGCTTCAAAACAATCATTTTTTCGAGAATTGTTCCTTTATCTTTCGTTCCATAATTCACAAAAATGGTGAACCGGACCACGTCCTTTCCCTACTTGCAAAGCACTTGAAGCCGCTAAAGTATTATTGAGATAGTCTTTTGCTCTTTTTACCGCGCAAATTAAAGGCTCTGTCGGCAAAAGTGCTGCAATTGCAGCCGCAATCGTACAGCCTGTACCGTGATCATTGGGGGTTATGAAACGGAAGGCTTCAAGTTTCATAACCTCCTTAGAATCACAATAAAGATCTGGGCTGGACCGATCGTAATTGGCCTCATTTGTATGAGAAAGGCTGTTTAGATGTCCACCTTTTAATAAAACCGCACCACAACCAAGTGCCAAAAGCTGTGGACCATATTGGTACATAGCGTCTAACGACCATCTCACTTCACGTCCCAACAACATAGCTGCCTCAGATAAATTCGGCGTGATCAGAGTTGACAGAGGAACAAGAACATCACGAATAATTTCAATCGCATCAGGCTTTAAAAGAACATCACCACTTTTTGCCACCATAACCGGATCAAAAACAATAAAACGAGCTTTATGGTAAGCTAAACGCTCTGCAATAGTTTGAGCAATTTGAGCATTTGCCACCATACCAATCTTAACGGCATCAACACGAATATCTTCAAAAACCGAATCAATTTGGTCGGCAACAAAAGACGCATCCAATGCATGAAAAGCACGTACACCTTGTGTGTTTTGTGCAACCACAGCCGTAACCACACTCATGCCATAGGCTTTCATTGCTGAAAAAGCCTTCAAATCCGCTTGCATTCCAGCACCACCAGAAGGATCAGTCCCTGCAATAGATAAAATCCGTGGCATAAAAAGAGTGTCTTGGCTAACCTGTAATTTCATCAGTCCCTTTCCTTATGTTTTTAAATATCAAAAAATAAATACCCTAAAAAGTAGATGTTTGAAAAAACATAAAAAAGAGATATTTCTTCACGTAAAGTGGGCTATATACACAGTCTTCTTGTAAATATAAAATGGAAAATATAGTGCTTATCCTTCGTTCCCTTCTTTTTACATTCGCTTTTTATACAACAACTTTCATACAAATGATTCTTTACGCTCCTATCTATTTT
>NZ_JBHIMP010000094.1:0-1355 GCF_042194175.1 Bartonella sp. MR168JLCBS
ATAGCACGACATTGGTTAACTTCATGAAGATATTCAACGGCTGCCCAGGCAATTGAAAGTCCATCAAAGGTTGATGTTCCGCGTCCTATTTCATCAAGAATAACAAGGGAATGGCTACTGGCATGATTAAGAATCGTTGCTGTTTCGACCATTTCCATCATAAAAGTTGAGCGTCCTCGCGCAAGATCATCGGAAGCACCAACACGACTAAATAAGCGATCAACAACGCCAATATGCGCTGAACTCGCTGGAACAAAAGAACCCATTTGTGCCATAATAGTAATGAGAGCATTTTGCCGCAAAAAAGTCGATTTTCCTCCCATATTGGGACCTGTCAAAAGCCAAATTGCTGCATATTGATGATTTTTTTGTACAGAGAGGTCGCAGTTATTGGCAACAAATGGTTCTGCTGCTTGCTTTCGGAGTGCTTGCTCTACAACAGGATGGCGACCTGCGGTGATACGAAAGGTAAGTGACTGATCAATTTTAGGACGACAATATTCTTGTTCTTCAGCCAAACGTGCTAAAGCAACAGAAACATCCAAAATAGCAAGTGTTTCAGCAGCTTTACGAATGAAATCAACCTGTTCAGTAATTTCATGAACAAGAGTGTCAAAGATTTCCAATTCAAGCGTCATAGCATGGGTTGCTGCATGGGCAATACGGCCTTCAAGCTCAACAAGTTCTGTTGTGGTAAAGCGCATAGCATTTGCCATTGTTTGCCGATGAATAAAACGTGCTTTGGCTTGAGGGGGATTGGTGAGAGCAGTTGCTTGTAAGTTGGTTATTTCGATGAAGTAGCCTAGAATATTATTATGCTTAATTTTGAGTGTTTTAATATCTGTTTCTTTGGCATATTGTGCTTGAAGTTCAGCAATAATAAGGCGAGATTCATCACGCAGAGCACGCATTTCATCGAGCTCTTTATGATAATTAGGGCGAATAAAACCACCATCCCTTTTAAGGAGGGGAAGATCATCGGATAATGCTTGTTTTAAACGAAAATGCAAAGCAGTAGGTAAATGTGAGAAAACCTGTTGGACATCACTTATTTCTTGGGGAAGCAATTCATTGTTAAGAAGCTGATTCAATTCATGAATGATTTCAAAACCGCGCTGAATTGAAGCTATGTCACGTGGTCCTCCTCGGCCAAGAGCCAAACGTGAAACGGCACGTGGCATATCTGGTCCACCTTTTAAGATGAGCTGTATAGCTTCTGCAAGAGATGTATTGCGCAGAAAAAAGGCAATTGAATCCAGACGTTTATCAATAGCTGAAGGTGTGGTGAGAGGTGCAATGAGGCGATCAAAGAGGAGGCGTGACCCCCCTCCTGTGCCAGTGCTATCAACGGCGTT
>NZ_JBHIMP010000095.1:0-1351 GCF_042194175.1 Bartonella sp. MR168JLCBS
AAGATTAAGTTTAGAATAGCGGCGTAAAAAACAATGAATTTTGCAAATACGAGGCGTTTATTAATACTCTGGATTGGTGCGTTTGTTGGTGCTTTCGTTTTGCATATAGTATTGGGAGCCCAGTTTTATTTTCGGAGTCCTGGTGTAAAGAATGACACGTTTTCATCGACAATTATGCTGACTTTTGCCTCAGAGACTGTATATCCGGATGTTGATATAGATTTGCCCAATATTGATACAGATTTATCGAATGTCATTACAGAACCACAAATATTGCAACCTGATCTTCCAGCACAAGAGGCAAAGATATTGGAATCAGTGGATGAAATTCAATCGGAAGAGTCTCAGCATGCTATAGAAAAAGATGATTTTTCACTCCTCAAGCCTTTGGAAGAATCTCCTCCTCCAAAAGTGGAGCATAAAGCACTCGTCAAAAAACCGATACCAGTACTAAAGAGTGTAGTAAAGCATTCCACTGTAAAGACAGTACGTTCGTCTACCACTAGTCAGGCCGGCAGTCCAGCAGAACTTGAGGATGCATTGTTGATGGAATGGTTGGCACAGATACAGGCGCAATTAGAAAGGCAAAAAAAATATGTTGTAGGACAACGTACCAGTCGTACAAAAGGAACAGTGAAGTTAGAATTTAGGGTGCATGAACAGGGGGAGATTTTTTCTAGCCGCATTGTTGTTTCTGCTGGTGATCCGGAACTTGATCGATTAGCTATGGCGGTGCTTCAACGTGTTGGCTTTTTTCCTCCTCCTCCTCCATCAAAAGTGCACAAAATTATCAGAGTATCTTTGATATTTAGCTGATCTTCACAGGTTTTTTTAGGCTAGTTTTACATGCCTTATGTTTATAATTGCTATGATGCTGTAGTTTATAAATTGAGGAAACACAACGAACTACTTTTTTAAATCAAAGCTTTATTACTTTTATTGTCCGGAAAGAAGGTCGGCTTTTATATCTATTTTTCCAGTGAGTCTTGCTTTGTAAACTCCATAATTTTCCATGACACGCATCACGTAATTACGTGTTTCTGTATAAGGGATGCGTTCAATCCAATCGATGATTTTATCAAGAGATTGCTCACGAGGATCGCCATAACGTTTTATCCATTCATTGACACGACGTGGACCTGCATTATAACTGACAAGGGCTAATATATAGGATCCGTTAAAACGTTTCAATTGTTCGCTTAGAAAATACGCGGCTAACGTAGCATTATAACTGGCATCACTGCTAAATTTTTTTAGTGACCATGCGATTGAATGCTTTTTTGCAAGTGCTTGTGCGGTTGTAGGAAGCAATTGGAGGATTCCTTGTGCACCTGCTGTTGATATGGCTGTT
>NZ_JBHIMP010000096.1:0-1350 GCF_042194175.1 Bartonella sp. MR168JLCBS
CCATATCATAATGATGCATTACAAGATTTGATCATTATATCTGTTATAGAAACAACAGAACAAAAAATGCTTGAAGATAAAATAATGCAACGTCAAAAAATGCAAGCTGTCGGGCAATTGGCTGGTGGTATTGCGCATGATTTTAATAACGTTGTAACAGCGATTTTGATGTCATGCGATTTTCTTTTAAATATGCATCGTAGTTCTGATCCAGCACATGCTGATCTTATTAATATTAAAAATAATGCTAACCGTGCGGCTGCACTTGTGCAGCAATTATTAGCTTTTTCTAGAAAGCAAACGCTTCGACCTGAAAAAGTTGATTTTACAGAACTTTTGTCAGATATTCGCAATCTTATTTTACCTCTTTTAGGCAATAATATTCAGTTGAAAATTATTCATGGGAGAGATTTGTGGAGCGTTGAAGTTGATCAAGCATCTTTTCAGCGTGTTATTATAAATTTGGTTATTAATGCACGTGATGCTATGTCAGAGGGAGGTGTTGTTACGATTGCAACCAATAATATTACAAAACAACAAAGTGCTGAATTTGATAATGTTGGTTTTGCAATTGGCGAATATGTACAGCTGACTATTTCAGATACAGGAACTGGTATATCAGCTGCTGTACAAGAAAAAATGTTTGAACCATTTTTTACAACAAAAGAAGTTGGAAAAGGAACTGGGCTTGGTTTATCAATGGTTTATGGAATTATCAAACAGACAGGTGGTTACATTTACTGTGATAGCCGAGAAGGGGAAGGGGCAACATTTCATATCTTTCTTCCGCGTTATATTCCTGATACTGATAGTGAAGTTTCTCAGAAAATTGAAAAAGGTGAAGAGCAGGAAAAAAAAATAGACTTAACTGGATCGGCAACTGTTTTGCTGGTTGAAGATGAAGATGCTGTCAGAATGGGTGGGGTGAGGGCACTTCAAATGAGAGGATATAATGTTTTGGAAGCTGCAAGTGGGGTGGAAGCGCTTGCCATTCTTGAAGAAAGTAAGGGCGCTGTTGATATTATTGTTGCCGCGGTGGTGATGCCAGAAATGGATGGGCCGACTTTGCTCAAAGAATAGCGTCAAAAATATCCTGATATTAAATTGATTTTTGTTTCTGGGTACACGAAAGATGCTTTTACTAAAAATCTTCCACAAAATGCTATTTTCGGCTTTTTATCTAAACCATTTACACTCAAACAGTTAACTCTAGCAGTTAAAGAAACGCTTGCGCAGTGAAATAGAGAAATTGTGTTTTTTAGACAAAAAGTCAGCGTATTTTGGAACGATCATTATAAAAAATGCGTAAAACCAGTAAATCGCATAACAGTGAACTAAATAAATAAGGGT
>NZ_JBHIMP010000097.1:0-1334 GCF_042194175.1 Bartonella sp. MR168JLCBS
TACTGGATCTTCATAAGAATAAATTCTCTTTAAACAACATTAAAATAAATATGATGGTGAACACCGCTTACAAATAAAAGGAGATTTACGTGTCATTTTTACCTGAGCGGTCTATTGTTGTACAATTTGCTCTAGCATCGTTGATTCCTAGCGCTCATTCCGGAGCATGATATCATGTTGTCAGTAGGGTGTACGATTGCACAAAGCAAAAAAGCCGGGATTATATGTACTTTCGGGAGTGCAATGGGTTTTGCTATTCAGGTTACTACTGTAGCTCTTTGTTTATCAGCGTTTATTTTTGCTTTGCCACGTGCTTTTTTTCTCATTAAAATTGTGGGAGCTTTTTATCTTTTATAGCTTTCCTTGCAAGCATTGCGGTAAACACTCGGCATTTTCTCTCAAATAAACATCTCAAAAGCGCCACAGTCTTAGATGTAATTGACTTTATCGGTATTGGAATTAATCTCTTAAATCCTAAAATTATTCTCTTCAACGTAACTTTCTTGTCACAATTTATTACCCATGGCCACACAAAAATTGATTATTTTAGGCCTTCTTATATCCCCATTTCTCTGCCAATTACAATTTCTATGGTTTTTATGGCGCATAAATTCGCGCAACACCTTAAGCAAAATCCTTTTTATATTCGCTTTCTTGATTGGTTTATGGCTAGCATTTTACGAGTTTTGTTTTACGTCTCTTGATTACTCAAAGATTAAAGTTATTTGTTGCCAACCGCATATTCAATTTGCAAACGTTCAGATTTTCGTAAACGTTCTGAAGCAGATTTAAGCTGACCACATGCAGCTAGAATGTCACGTCCACGCGGTATCCGAATCGGTGAAGCATAGCCTGCTTGATTAACCACATCCGCAAAACGCTCGATTTGTTCCCAATCAGAACATTGATAATTACTTCCCGGCCATGGATTAAAAGGAATTAAGTTGATCTTAGAAGGAATACCTTTCAGTAATTGAATCAATCGCTTAGCATCATCCAAACTATCATTTATACCTTTCAGCATAACATATTCAAATGTAATTCGCTTGGCATTAGAAAGGCCAGGATAATTACGGCAAGCATCAATTAACAGAGCAAGCGGGTATTTTTTATTGATTGGAACAAGCATGTCTCGTAGCGTATCATGCACTGCGTGCAGTGAAACCGCCAACATAACCCCAATTTCCTCCCCCGCTCGCACAATTTCAGGAACCACTCCACTGGTTGAAAGAGTAATTCGACGTTTTGACAAAGAGAGGCCATCTCCATCAGAAGCGATTAATAAAGCTTTTTTGACTCCTTCAAAATTATAAAGTGGTTCCCCCATCCCCATC
>NZ_JBHIMP010000098.1:0-1005 GCF_042194175.1 Bartonella sp. MR168JLCBS
ACACTCCACAAACCGTAGGTTTCAGTCAAAGAAGAAGCACCATTTGGCAATGTAGCTATTGCAGATTTGGTTGCAGCTGGCTTTGAATCTGATGCAAATGCCACAGAAGAAATACTCAAAAAGGCAAAAACTATAAGTGAATTAAATAAATTTTTCATTTTATATTCCAGTTCTTTACATAAAAGAGAAATACGCTTATTATTATTTTTTAACAATTATACATAATATAAAAGGCATCTATAAAAAAGCTCTTTGTAATCATATAGCTTTTATAAACACCTAAAGCTACCTCGAAATTCGCTAACAACTTTTCTATAAACATGCTTTTTAAAAGAAATAACGATTGAAGGAAGGGCTTCTAAATCAACCCATTTCCACTGGTCGAATTCTGCCTTATTATCATCCGGTGGCGGATTAGTTGCAATTTCAGAAAGCTTTCCCGTAAACTGAAAAGCAAACCATTTTTGTATTTGTCCACGATATTTATTTTTTAATGTGCACCCAACAAGTTTTTGTGGAAAATCATAATAGAACCAATCTCGCGCTTCCTTAATCAACTTTATAGACCGGATGCCCGTTTCTTCGTAAAGTTCACGACATGCTGCATCTAATGGTTCTTCACCCTCATCAATTCCCCCTTGAGGGAGCTGCCAACGATGAGACATTTCAATATCCGCATGAGCATACTTCGTTAAACGGCGCCCAACCCACACTTTACCCTCATGATTAAATACAACAACCCCAACACATCTTCGATAAGGAAGATTCTTCAAATTAATATCTGTATCCATTTACTTATCCGTACAAAAGAATAAACTTTACACATCCTTTCTTACTTTAAAACATCCTTCTTTAAAACATTCTTATTGGGATCTGGTGGAAATGCTGCATGTGCCATTTCACCCCGTAAAAGCTTATAAGCCTCACTCAATTGAGTATCATCCTTAGGATCTTTCGGAACAAAAGCGGCTGAACCAGACCCTTTATTGCTCTCTTGTTTTCCTT
>NZ_JBHIMP010000098.1:1041-1331 GCF_042194175.1 Bartonella sp. MR168JLCBS
TCACCAAGCTTTACATCGTAATCTTTATATTGTTCAGGCAATGGTTGCTCTACAATAATATCAGGTGTGATCCCAGTTCCTTGAATTGAAGTTCCAGCCGGCGTATAATAGAGTGCTGTTGTTAAGCGTAAAGCACCATTTTCACCTAAGGGGATAACCGTTTGAACAGATCCCTTGCCAAAAGATTGTGTGCCTAAAATTGTAGCACGACGATGATCTTGTAGCGCACCTGCGACAATTTCAGAAGCGCTTGCTGAACCACCATTAATGAGTACAATAAGCGGCTTTCC
>NZ_JBHIMP010000099.1:0-1002 GCF_042194175.1 Bartonella sp. MR168JLCBS
AATATGATTCAGACAGCGTAGCTTCCTGAATGATTTGAAAATACACAAGTTTTGTTGATGAAAGTTATAATCGAGATAGATTCAGAGAACAAGTGAGGAAACAACAAAACTGCTTTCCTGTCTTTTCTTCTTGCTCAAACAGGGAAAGACTGCATAATGATGAGAAGCTTTACAAAGAACGTAACTTTATTGAATACTTCTTCAAGAAACTAGTATACTTCAGATGTGAGTCTGGCGATTCGGTAAACAAGTTTCTTCTTTTATGAGATGCTTATTCTATTCTTCAATCGTCCTTTAATTTAGAGCGTTCGATGCGCTGAATTTAGGTACATTCACTCATCATAAAAATGATGCTTTATTCTGATAGAATTTCACGGACACCCATTTTTTTCTTCTTAGCTGCGAAAAAAAGAAATTTTTACTCTGGTTTAAGATGGAGGTTTTGTTATCTTTTTGATTCTCTCAGCTTGCCTAGCTTGGCTATAAGCGCCCAGGATTTGTTTGAGCAATGAAAAATATTTTTATCACGCATTTTCCAATTCCAACTTGAAAGAGAGAGTTTATAATGACTATCGGAAACATAGATCAATCAATGTTTTCTCTTTATTGTTCAAGATAAAGAAGAGCTTTTGCGGCATTTTGTTGTGTTCATTTGCTCATAGTTTTCGTCTATAGTATAGGTTGTGTATAATTTTTCGAGCAAGAACTTATGTGAAAAATAACTCCGATGGTTGAGAAATGATTTGCTACTATGCAAAGTTATGTTGGAAAAGAACTATAGAAAGGGTGGACGTATGATGGAGTCGCAAAATTGATCCAAGATATTCTCGGATGCCGCTTTTGTGACGACAAGTGGGTTTATATGGCACAGAAGTTCACTGCTCATTACCCACTTAGTAAGGTAATCAACAAGGTGGCTAAAAGTATTACGCTGCTATGCCTTCAATGAGTGGATTGGAATATGATCTTTTTCTGCAAAATTAAACGCATAATGTATAAAAC
>NZ_JBHIMP010000099.1:1028-1317 GCF_042194175.1 Bartonella sp. MR168JLCBS
GTAAGCTGAATGAGCTGTCTGATCAAGAATTATAACAAAATGGCTTGCAAATAGAGCATGGAATTTCTGAAAAATTAACCATTATTTCTAAGGGCAATGATTATTTGTGGCTTTTGAATGTTTCATATCTCATAGAATTTTCATTAATGTATAGGGCGAAAGTCATTTCTTCTGTTGGAAATGTTTGTTCTATCGTGATTTTTCATCCTCGTTATAAGAGGCATACTTCCAAAAAAATAAATAAAAAAGTTACTGAAAGCGATGAGAGTTTTGTACATGATTTTGTTTC
>NZ_JBHIMP010000100.1:0-712 GCF_042194175.1 Bartonella sp. MR168JLCBS
GGCTTCTAGACAAGTGGCATTTTAGAGGACCTATTAAATATGAGAGAAAAATAATATTCTTTTAATGTTTCTGTTTATCCATCGAGAATCTAACAAAAAGGTGAATACCTTTACAAGTATTGTAGCTGATACGCAGTATTGAAGTGCTTTTTCTTCCGTTTTTGATTTTTTTAAGAGAGCTATTAATGTGGATAACAAAAACAGCAAAAATCCAAATTTTTGGATATGTGGTTTTTGTTCTGATAAGAAAAAATCAAAGCATTTCAATTTATGTCTTTTTGTTTTGTTTTTTGTATACCAGATAATAAAATATTGTAGATGAGATACTACAGTATTTGTTTAATAAGAAAAGAGTAGACGATGAGTCGTTTTTCGGTAGTAAATTTGACGCAAGCCGCAATGGATCGTGTTAAAGCGGTTATGGACGCAAAAGATGCGCGTGGTATTCTTATTGGTATCAAGAAAGGCGGCTGCGCAGGAATGGAATATACAATTACTCTTATAAAAGAAGAGGTTCCAGACGCAGATGTTGTTGAAGTTAACGGTGCTCGTGTTTTTATAGCACATGATGCAGTCTTATTTTTATTAGGAACACAGATAGATTATGAAGTGACAACACTTCGTTCCGGTTTTGTATTCAAGAATCCAAATCAAGTCTCAGCATGCGGATGCGGTGAATCAGTGGAACTTCGTCCTGCTTTGCAAAGTCAAT
>NZ_JBHIMP010000100.1:722-1292 GCF_042194175.1 Bartonella sp. MR168JLCBS
CGAGAGATATGAAGCTTGATTGATTTCGGTAAGATTACATTTAGTGAGTCAAGAATTTTCTTGATTTTTTAGGTTGATCCAACCCGGAGTTTTCCTTACTTTGCATTTTTATCCTTATTCCAAAGAATTTCCATTTCGTTCAAGGATTGCGTCAGCTAGTTTTTTCGATTGAGCAGATATACTTTCTTCACTATAGGTAAAATGAATTTCAGAATTTTGTATTTGTTTTTTTAAGTGCTTTTTGTGAATCAATATTTAAATGACGTGCGAGATTAAATAGGGTAAAGTAGAGATTGCCCAATTCTTCTTCTATATCTGATGTTTTGTCATTTTTGATTGCATCGTTGAGTTCATTAAGTTCTTTTTCGATTTTTGCAAAAATTTTATGGCTTTCATGCCAATCAACCCTCACTTTAGCAGTTTCTTTTTGTAAAACAAGCGAACGCTTCCTGATCATTTGCTGGCTGAATCTTTTTCACTTTTGCAAGAGTGTTTATTGCAGAATTGGTTAGTAAGCTTACTTCTTCGGAGTATTTTTTTGTTCAGCTTGTTCTATTTTTTATACGCTCC